>CAYHIN010000070.1:0-2553 GCA_964356705.1 uncultured Gammaproteobacteria bacterium | reverse complement strand
GGCAAGAGTGGCAAAACCCAGATCATCATCTCCGAAGTTCCATATCAGGTAAACAAAGCCGAGATGGTAGCCAAGATAGCAAATCTGGTGCACGAAAAAAAGATCGATGGTATCTCAGATCTTCGGGATGAATCCGATCGTCATGGGATAAGAGTAGTCGTGGAGCTCAAGCGCGATGCCAAGCCCAAATCACTATTAAATAATCTTTACAAACATACTGCTCTCCAGACCTCTTTTCCTGCCAATTTTGTGGCCTTAGTCGATGGCACCCCTCACACTCTTTCCCTTCCTCAGATTTTGACTGAGTATGTCAAACATCGCCAGTCAGTAGTCACCAGAAGAACCGAATACGATCTCAAACAAGCCAAAGCTCGTGCTCATATCTTAGAAGGTCTCAAGATCGCCCTCGACCACCTAGATGCCGTCATCAAGACTATTCGCGAGTCTAGGGACTCCGACGAAGCCAAAAAGAACCTCATGGAACGTTTCGGTCTGTCCGAGATCCAATCAGTCGCTATTCTCGACATGCAGCTAAGAAGACTGGCTGCCCTCGAGAGAAAGAAAATCGAAGACGAATACAAAGAAGTCATGAAATTTATCGATTATTGTGAGGATTTACTCGCTCATCCAGCCAAAATATTGAGAGTCATCAAAGACGAACTAGCCGAGATCAAAGCCAAATACGGAGACGAGCGCAGGACCCGAGTTTTCAAAAACGCAGTGGGTGAATTTTCCGAAGAAGACCTCATCCCTTCCGAAGACACCGTGGTCACAGTGACTTCAACAGGTTATATCAAGCGCCAAAATCCCACAGCCTTTAGGACCCAAGCCCGAGGTGGCAAAGGCGTGACCGGCCAGACTGTCAAAGAAGAAGACGAGATCGCCCATATTGTCGCAGCCAATACCCACGACGACATGTATTTCTTTACCAACAAAGGTCGTGTCTTCAAGATCAAAGCCTACGATTTACCAGAAGGAAGTCGTCAGTCCAAAGGTCAAGCCATTGTGAATCTGATTAACATCGAGCAAGGTGAGCAGCTACAGTCTGTCCTGGCTCTGGGCAAAAAAGATCAGTACAAGTTTCTTCTTATGGCCACCGATATGGGCACTATCAAAAAGACCAAATTGTCAGAGTTCGATTCTATTCGCCAAAGCGGCAAGATCGCCATCAAATTAGAAGCGAGCGACAGTCTCAAGTGGGTCCAGCCCACGACAGGCTCAGATCACGTCCTCATGGTTTCCAATGAGGGCAAATCTATTAGATTCAAAGAGGAAGATGTGAGACCTACTGCCCGCGATACCATGGGTGTCCGCGGCATTGAATTGCGCGACAAAGATTATGTCGTAGGCATGGAAGTCTTTCCGTCTTCGAAAGAAGCCCCCAAAGACGGTCGCCGCAAGTCATTTGAGGATGTCCTGATTGTGACGACCAATGGCTTGGGCAAGAGAACTTCGGTAAAAGGTTGGCCTCTCCAAAAGCGCGGTGGTCAAGGAGTCAAAGCCGCCCAACTGACTGACAAAACTGGCAAAATAATTACCTGTATCGCAGTCGATGAAAACGTAGATCAGATAGTCATTACCAGTAGACAAGCCCAGATCATAAAACTCCCACTAAAAAACATTCCTGAGCTGGGGCGTGATACCCAGGGCGTCATCCTCATGAGATTCTCAAAAAAAGGCGACTCCGTCTCCGCCGTCACATATCTTGAAAAAGAGGTAGAAACAAAATAAAGCTACTTGGTGTCATCCTGAACGAAAGTGAAGGATCCAGTACATAAGCGTCATTCTGAACGAAGTGAAGAATCCAGTACATATAAAAAATCACACACCCGGTGTGATACTTTTCTACGAATCACATTGACACTCCACAAACTTCAGATGTTATCATCTCCTCATGTCTACCAAAAAACCAACATTAAATACTCTCCAATCCGGCATCGATGAGCTAGCCATCACTCTAAAAAGTTTGGTGAGACAAACAAATGCAGGCTTTACCCAGCTCCGAAGTGAAATGAACAGCAGATTCGATGAAGTAGATAAAAAGTTTTCTGATCGCCTTGATGGTCAAGAATCAAAATTTGAACTATGGAAAAGTGAGTTATTCACTAAAATTGATTCTAGTTATGCCAAACCCATTTCAAAACAAATTCCCGCATAATCAAATATAATTTTCCCAGGCCCACATCAGAGTAGGGGAGTTGCAGATAAGTTTACATGAGTGATAGACTGATATAGTGAATCACTGGTTTGTAAAACTCCTCGCCGTCTTCATTTTAGTTTTTGCTTTACTTAGATTTGGTCCAGGATTATCAGTAAGTTCCGTAGTTTCTCAAAAGCAAAATCTGTTCTCCGCAACTGGCACGGGAAAAGTTACTGCCGTCCCCGACGAAGCCAATTTCTCCGCAGGTATCTCGATAAACAAGCCTACAGTAAAAGAAGCCCAAACCGAAGCCAACCGCATCATAAATTCGGTCTCAGATAGTCTAAAAAAATTAGGCGTCGATCCCAAAGACATCCAGACCTCAAATTATTCAGTCTATCCCCAATACGATT
>CAYHIN010000069.1:0-2574 GCA_964356705.1 uncultured Gammaproteobacteria bacterium | reverse complement strand
GTGATAAGCAGATCCAAGGAATTTTTGAGGGCGCAAAGAACAAGCAGGTCAAGAATGTCCTGGATAGTCTGGTACCTCCCCTGCTCGTACCAGCCTTGCTTGATCTCGCCAACATAGATCCGAACAAGCAGGTCAATAGTATTACGCGTGATGAAAGATTACGTTTGGTGGAAAGTATCAAAAATTTGCAGATGACGGTAACAGGACTTATGGGTGTAGACAAGGCAGTGGTGACCAGCGGCGGCATCGCTCTCGAAGAAGTTGATTTTCGGACTATGCAGTCGCGTCTCTATCCCAATCTCTATGTGGTTGGCGATATCCTCAACATCGATCGGCCATCAGGAGGCTATAGTCTCCAGCTCTGCTGGACGACTGGGTTTGTCGCGGGTACTTCAGCTGCTGAAAAGTGTCAATAGCGGAACTTATTTGCTTCAAAATCAGTATAGCAGAGGAGATTGCTCTTATCCGAGGGTTGTGGTAAATTCTAGCTAATCAAAACTATAGGAGGAAGTTCTGATGAGTTCTATTCATATCATAGCGGTGCCACCAGGTTTCGCGCCCGAGCACATTCGGGAACAGTGGGTGGGGGTAACTATCCCCATGCTTGACCAGGAGATGTGGGACCTCATTCTCGAGACTATACCGAGAGCCAAGGAAGAGTTTGCCGAAGGCTCCAATGGAAATGGCTATCTCGTGCAGCGCGAAGTTGCTGTGGAAGCCCTTCGTGAGGCTGGGAAAGAGGAAGCTGCCAATTTTTGGAGAACACCTTTCGGTCCCTATCTGCAATTCAAACGGGAAGTCTGCGAAGTTGTCGACTAATGTCGGCGAAGTGGTCAAGAAGGCGTTGGGCAATTTGGCTCAACGTCTTTTAAATTTTTTCAGTGGGGTCTATGGGGCCTGTGTCGACTAGCACGAGCCAAGGCGGACGATGTTGGAACCCTTTTAGTATATCAGATATGAAAAAGCACCCTATTTAATCCCGGGGTGTATCGGTTTCTGATGAATGGGGTCGGCCAGGGTTCAGGCCTTTCCCTTTGAATCAAATGCGAGAGTGAAGAGCTGAAGTGCCCCCCAAAGGGCGAAAACAGCAAGGATGCCCCACTCTCCAATATTGAGGGGCGCAGAAGGAATCTTTTCGAATCCTTCTGAAAGATGAACTGCTAACTGCGCGTGCATGGGAACTCTCCTCTGTCCGATATGGACTCTACAAAATACCACTTTATGTAGTGTACGTCAATATCTCAGTTGGGGCTATGGGATGATGCCTGCCCGTCCGCAGTAAAACGAAGGAGGGTTGGAACGTATTTATCGGTATATAGCAATAATTTGTCTTACGATAAGATTCTCAGGGCTCATAGATTCTCCTGAGAAATCAAACCAAACTTGCTCAAAATCTTCTCTCTTAAGCTTTCGGATATCCCCTATCTCAGGATCTTGAAGGTAAATATAATTATCATCTAGACCCTCTACAACTGAGTAATGGCCATCCGCTACATCAGATTCAGGATAATCGTATCTACCTCGTGTAAACCAATTTACAATTACTGGCACTTTTTTATCGAGCCATTTTTCTATCTCTTCAAAATTACTATTGTTGATAGTTTCCACCTGGTAGCCTAATGTTTCAGCGGCTTGTTTGATGTCGGTATCATCTACGCCGTAATCCTTGTTCCAATTACAAAGATCAGCAAGTTCACCTTCTGTTTTTTGATCACCATAAAAATCCAATACAATCTTTAGTGAGGCAGGGCCACACAGTGACTGGTGTAGAGTTTCTTGGAATGGTTGTATGTCTAAGTGTTTTTGCATAATCTTGTATGTTGGGTCTATCCTCCAGAGGCGGACAAGTGGGACGATATTGCCTGCCTGCCGGTAGGCAGGGAACTTATATTAAGGGATTAGGGCATTAAATTCCTCCTCAGTTTCAGCAACATTTCCCCAATTAATTTCATCAAGAGGTTTGTCTAACGATTTAATAAGCTGGTTTTCAATATTCCGTGCGGCACTGAGTAAATCCTCAAAATCTGGCCTTTGGGTATATTGAGGCATACGACTTCGAACATCAGAAAGTCTCTCCTCAAGAGTTACAATTCCATGAGGCATAACTCGCATATCTGCGTACAGAAGAATTTTTGAATACCAATCGTTACCTTGTGAGACTGCTACTGCATTCGAAAAAGATTTATCTTGAATAAGATCCAATAAATCTCCTGTAATACCGAGTTCCTTTAGCATGTTGCCACTTGCAACGTGATCATCCGCACCATATTTTTGGATTATTTTCTTTTGAACTTCTTTCCAATGCTCAACATTTACAGCTTCTGCTCCCAAAAATTCAGGATGAGATTCAAAATTAAATTTCACAATATTACCAATATCATGCAAAAGAGCTGCTTTGATAAGAAAGTCCCAATCAATTTTCTCCCCTGCCCAATGATCTCGTATACTACAAACTACCCGTGCAACGGTATGCATATGTTGTGCGAGGTTTGGGGGGACAGAAAACTGCGAGTAAATTTCCTGAATGGTTTTATTTTGAGTATTCATAATTTTGTCAGTTGGGGAGGAGGGATT
>CAYHIN010000068.1:0-2592 GCA_964356705.1 uncultured Gammaproteobacteria bacterium | reverse complement strand
CCGATATCAAAGGAGTGATTGAGGTACACAATTCCCGCAAAAATAGCAACTGAGGCTAAAGCGGGAATAAAAAGTTTTAGATAGCGGAAGAAACTGGGTTTTTTGACTGGTGATTTTGGAGCGGGGATATAGTTGACAACGATGGGTTTTTTGTAGGTCGGTGTTTTGAGCTGTTTGATTTGGCTCATCGAGTAGCGACGCTGGTTTCCCACTGTGCGCTGAGGGGAAACAATGCCTTGGACCTCCCATCTGCGCAGGGTTTTTGTGGATACACCAAGTTCACGAGCAGCTTCGTTAATTGTCAAAATGAAATCTTGTTGGGCAGACATGTTTTTTTAGAACTTGGACATGGGTAAGTTTTATGTAATCAGTATGGCTGGCTTATTAATATAATGTCAAGAGGGTGTTGGGCTCAAAAATTTGAACAATTAATTTATGCAATTATTCGTACTTAAATGTCCAAGTTTGAAAGATAATTTTGCTCTAGGTTTTATGATATAAAATCAAAATCAGCCTCAGGAAAGCCCTTTTTTATATATGAGATAGATTTGACAACAGAGTAATACGCTCTGTAAGCTGGTGGCTATATGAGATTTGTCAAAACGAGTATTTTTTTGATTTTTGTATTTTTTCTGATATCAGATGTCGTTACGGCGCAAGAAACAGGATCCGGGATGGCAGTATCGATTCAATACGCTCAGGATACTGTAGTGGACGGAGACGTCGTGTGTGCTTCTTCTGATGGGGGAAAGCCGTGCGTGAACGAATATGACCCGGCTATGTACGGAGTATTCTCTGAAAGCCCAGCAGTATTTCTCGAAGACTCCAATCTGACGAACTCAAAGCCAGTTATTACTTCTGGAAAAGCCTTTGTTAGAGTCTCGTCGGTCGGAGGGGAGATCAAGAAGGGAGATTTTATTACTACATCGACAAAACCTGGACTGGGCCAGAAGGCAACAAAGAGCGGAAACATACTGGGAATCGCGATGGAGGAATATGTGAATTCGGACACCGAGGCGACTGGAAAGATACTGATTGCGGTAAATGTCAGACCAGCGATCGTGGCTATATCTGCAAGGTCAAACTTGATAGAAACACTGAAGCAGGGATTGTTGGCGCCTACTTTGACTCCGCTAGCCTCTATGAGATATGTGCTGGCTATTTTGGTGGCAGTGAGCGCCTTTGTATTGGGATTTGTGTATTTTGGCCGAGTGGCCAAGAGTGGAGTAGAAGCAATTGGGCGCAATCCCTTGGCCGGGAGAATGATCCAGATGAATGTAATGATAAATATGACACTAACAATCTCGGTTATGGTGGGTGGACTCTTATTGGCTTACTTTATTTTGATTATTTGATATGAGTATTGAATTGATCGCTATAATTGGTTTGTGTCTAGTCTTGGGACTAGTGCTGGCTGGCTATGACAAGCTCTTGCGGGAATTAAATCGAACTAAAAAGGATCGTGAGACTATCAATGCCGATGCGCGGGAAAAAGCGGTGAAAATGATTGAGTCTGCAAGAGATAAGGCAGTAGAAATAGTATCTGAGGCTAAATTTGGATCATTGCGGGAATCGGATGATATGGAAAATAGATTGGAGGACGTGTCACAGCAAAAACTCAAGGAGTATAAACAAATGTTACAGAGTATATCAAAGACGGTTGAAACTACTGCAGTGCGGGAATTGTCGGAATTCAAAAGAACCTTAGATCTGGAAACATCGGCGGGACAAAAAGCGGTAGGGGAAAAAATTCTTCAAGAGCTGGGGGATTATAAGGAGACTCGCATCCGCGAAGTTGATGCTAGGGTTACGGCCGTGGTAAAGAAGATTACATTGGATGTATTGGGGAGATCGATTTCTTCAGACGACTTGGGAAAAACTATTACCTCAGCCTTGGAAAAAGCAAAGAATGAAGGATTGTTTGATTGAATTATTGGATCGAGTTCGAACGTCGGAAGAAAGAGCTGAGTTTTTGGTGAAGTTAAGTAGGCTTCAAGAAGGATTGTACATGTCTGGAGAAAGGGCAAATAGTTTGAAAAGTTCATTACCAGTTTGGCTCCAGAGAATTTGGTCTGAAAGTGCAGATTTGCAGGGGCTGGATAAGATGGTCGCACAGCTTAAACAAGTGAGTGAATGGCCAGTGTTGGGAATAGTGATTGTAAGTGAGCCCGATGAAAATGTCGTGGCAAAAGCCTCCGCTTGGGCAAGAAAGAATGTAGACAAGAGGTGCGTAATCGAATTTAAAATTGATCGATCGTTGGGTTTGGGGGCTAGAATCGAATACCGGGGTAAGCTAAAGGATTATTCGGTTAAAAATAACCTTGATAAATATGGAATTTGAGGCGTTGTTGAAAAAGACTGAAGAGGTGGGTTTCGTGACGAGTGTTTCTGATGCGGTCATAAACATCACGGGTTTGCCGGGGGTGGCTTTGGGAGAAATGATATTGCTTGATTCGGGAGAGAAGGCGGTAGTAACCGCGCTCTCAGATGAGATTGTGGAATGTCTGGTTTTGTCTCAAAAATCGGTGGCTGTGGGTGTAAAAGCAGTAAGGGCTGACGAAAATCTGTCTATTGAGGTGGGAAGAGGTATTT
>CAYHIN010000067.1:0-2963 GCA_964356705.1 uncultured Gammaproteobacteria bacterium | reverse complement strand
CACACCGAGGCACTATATGGCACAAATCACACCCAAAAAGACATCAGTTGTAGAATCCCTCAAGGATCTCCTCTCCAGAGCCAAATCAGTAGCTGTCGTAGACTACCGCGGGCTCAAAGTCTCCCAAGCCACCCAACTCCGTCGTGACATCAAAAAAGCCGGCGGCCAGATAGTCATTGCCAAAAACACTCTCTTCAAAATCGCAGCAAACAATCAAGATCTCAATATCGGCGGCACTTCCGCTTTCGTCTTCTCTCTGACTGACGAAGTCTCAGCTATCAAGGCCGTCGCCGAATTTGCCAAAAAAAACGCCCTTCCTACCTTCAAGATCGGACTTCTGGGCACCCAAGTTCTAACCGATGTCGAAGTGGCCCGTCTTGCCACCATCCCCGACAAAGGTACACTCATAGCCAAGATGCTAGGTGGCCTCAAATCCCCTCTCTATGGCTTGGCAAATGCTTTAAATTGGAATATTTCCCAATTGGTTCGCACCCTCGAAGCTGTGCGAGTCTCAAAGGGGGTGACTAATTAATGTCAGATAAAGTTCAAAAACTCATTACCGCAGTCGAAGAATTGTCAGTTTTAGAGCTGGCCGAATTAGTCAAGGCTCTAGAAGATAAATTTGGAGTTACAGCCGCCGCTCCAGTCGCCGCAGCTCCAGCGGGGGCGGGCGCAGCTAATGCCCCCGAGCCTGTCGAAGAACAGACTTCATTCAACGTCGTCATCAAAGACGCGGGTACTAACAAAATCGGAGTAATTAAGGCCCTTCGCGAGATCAATCCAAATCTAGGATTGAAAGAAGCCAAGGATCTTTCCGAAGCTCCAAATGCAGTCGTCGCTGAAAACGTAAACAAAGCTACAGCCGAAGAGGCCAAGGCCAAATTAACCGCCGCCGGCGCAACCATCGAATTGAAGTAAGAATCTTGGATTCAAACAAAAAGGACCCCGCAAGGGGTCTTTTTTAGTTGACCAACAACTCACAGTTGTGATAACATCAACTCCATGGCTGGACTAACCCCTGAAGAAGCTGAGGCTACATCTAGGACCGCAGCTGAAGATCTCCTAAATAAAACCTTCGCTCAAACCCAAGCTGGAAAAACCAAAGCTGCTCTTGATTTACTCGGTGGGCCAACTGCTTATCACGCAGCAAGCGACACTCCCTTTTCAATTAGATCAATGGAACAAGCAGAGCAAATAGCTGTGGGCCAACAAGTAATAAGAAACGCAGAAGCCCATAATCTTAAAGTTGAAGCCGATTGGGACGATTCACTCAAAAAGGTTGAAATAAAAGTGACGCCCAAAAAGCAAGGATAAACTATTCACCTCCTCGTCACGCTTTTCTTATACAAATCTAGGTTTTCAATCACAAATTTCTGAGCACGATGCGAAGAAATATACCTCGTGAGCGTAGCGAACGACAGTGATACAAAATCTCGATATAAAACGTCACCTTCTGGTGACGCTCTTCTTGTATAAATCGAGATTTTCTATAGCTATCCCAGTGCCCCTTACCACACAAAACAGCGGTTCTTCCGCCACATGACATGGCACCCCTGTCAGATCCGTCATAAACCGGTCAAAATTGCGAAGCGTACTCGTCCCTCCACTCATCACAATCCCTTTGTCTATGATATCCGACGCCAGCTCTGGCGGCGTTTCTTCCAGTACTCCCTTAGCTGCTCCTACAATCTGTATCAATACCGCTCTAATTGCCTCAGTGATCTCCGTGCTCGAGATCATAATCGCCCTAGGCAGCCCCGTTACATAATCCCGTCCTTTCACTTCCATATGTTCCTCCTCAGACAGCAAAGTAGCCGACCCAATCCTAATCTTCACATCTTCTGAAGTCGTATCTCCAATCAGCAGGTTATGCCTTCTGCGCAAATACGCAATGATCGCCTCGTCTATCTTGTTTCCCGCAATCCTCACACTTTTGTGTACGACCACTCCGCCCAGAGAGATCACCGCCGCCTCAGCCGATCCCCCCCCGATATCGATGATCATGTTTCCCGATGCCGTCGCAATCGGAAGCCTTGCCCCGATAGCAGCCGCCAGTGGCTCATCGATCAGATATGCAGTTTTTGCTCCCGCAGACAGCGTCGCATCCAGCACCGCTCGTCTTTCGACTTGTGTCACTCCCGCTGGCACACAGATCATGACCTCCGGCTTGACCAAAAATACTCGCCCACATACCCTTTGGATAAAATAAGCGAGCATGGCTCTCGTCACCCGGTAATCCGCGATCACTCCGTCTCGCATCGGTCTTCTGGCCACTATCCCCCCCGGAGTTTTTCCCAGCATTTCTTTGGCTTCATTACCGACTGCCACCACCTTGTCATCATCGGCCGTCATAGCCACCACAGTCGGCTCGTTCATCACGAGTCCTTTTCCGGCCAACCACACTAAAGAGTTGGCGGTCCCTAAGTCTATTCCTATTCTTTTACCTAACATATTCCTCGCAAGTGCTAATATTAACAGACATGCCACCCGCAGTCCGAAACCGCTTATTTATCTTCATCACGAGCATCATTTTAGTCGCCTTTGGCTCAGTCACAGTCATCTTATTCGCCCGCGGCTATCGTCCAAATATCAGGGATGGATCAATCCTAGCCACCGGTCTTCTGGTCGCAAAATCATACCCCGATGCCGCCCAAATCTATATAAATGGCAAGCTCTCAAACGCGACCGACACCACCATGAATCTAGTCCCAGCCGTCTACGACATCCAGATAAAAAAAGAAGGTTACGCCACCTGGAAAAAGCATCTCGAAGTAAAAGCCGAGATTGTAACGAGAGCCACCGCCCGCTTGTTTCCCTCCGTCCCCACTCTAAAGTCCATTACGACAGCAGGGGCTACCAACCCCAGTGCCAGCCCCGACGGCGAAAAAGCCATTTATTCTCTCAGAGACGCCACCGGCTACAAACTCTTTTTACTCGATCTAAACGAATCCCCCTTGGGTCTT
>CAYHIN010000066.1:0-3019 GCA_964356705.1 uncultured Gammaproteobacteria bacterium | reverse complement strand
GAGAGCTTTACTCTGGCCCGCAAACAATTTTTTTCATGGTTTAAGATATGACAAAAAGATTTCTTCCAGCAACCCTCATAATTTTACTAGGGCTGACACTTCGTATTTATGATTTTGGCCGTTCTCCCCAAGGGGTTTATGTAGACGAAGCCGCCATCGGCTACAATGCCTATTCGTTTTTAAAAACCGGCAAAGACGAGTCTGGCAAAACCTGGCCCGTATTCATGCGTTATTTTGGAGATTACGCCCCCAGTCTTTACACATATCTCACTACAGTTCCTGTTCGGCTTTTCGATCTCAACATCTACAGTGTCCGCACTACATCACTGGTCGCTGGCGTTCTATTAGTAGCCATCGCGGCGCTATATATAAATAAATATCTAGGCTTGGTGATCGCCATCTCTCCGGTTTTTGTCTTTTTTTCCCGAGCTGCCTTCGAGAGCAATCTAGCTCTCACGTTGTTGATCTTGGGTATTGTCCTAGGTCTCAGGTCAAGGCATTTGTCCAGTTTCCTCCCTCTCTCATTTATTATTCTGGCCCTGTCTTCTTATGCCTACCACGCAGAGCGGGTTGTGAGTCCAATTATGACAATATATTTTGCTGTAATCTATTGGAAAAAACACACCAAGTTGGTCATCACATCGTTGATTATTTATGGGTTATTATCTATTCCCCTATTTGTCATCAGTTTTACAGCGGGAGGAAGCGACAGAGCGATCTCACTGCTGACCGCCAGCCCTATTCGAAATTACATGGTCTATTTTTCCCCAGACAACCTCTTCAGTAAGCCCGACCCCGATCCCCAGCGCTCATTTCCTGAGCTCAGTGTATTTTATTGGTGGATGGCACCACTTTTGCTAATAGGCCTTACCAGACTCTCAAAGATTCCCAAGATCTATTTACTGCTACTTTTTACGGCCATTATTCCCGGAGCCATTACCAAGGATTACTTTTCTTCACTTCGAGTTCTTCCGGCTTTCGTAGTCCTCTCTTATATTATTTCCCAGGCCTGGCCAAAAAATAAATTGATAAATATTTTTTTGCTAATTATTGCTACCTTCGAGCTATACTCAAATTTAGTATTGTTAAAGCATGAGCGGGCATCTGTTTGGAACTCCGAGTACGCGCAGATTGCCCAGTTCATAAGCCAAAACCCAGACAAAAAAATTGTGTTGGATAACAGCAGACTTACCCCCAGCTACATCCTTATAGCTTTTCATAACCGTGTGGATCCCCGCATTCTTCAGGCGCCATACTCAGACGCTTGGTTATCGGCATATTACACTCATACCGATTTTGAAAACAATCGCACTGTAGACAATGTAGAAGTGCGACCCATTCATTGGCAGACAGATATCTACAAAGATCAAATCTTGATAGGAGATAGTCTCGCCATTTCAGATTCTCAAGTCCAGGAACACGGACTCACCCTGATCAAAAAAGAAGCAAATTTTCAGATCTATCAGACCTCCCCATGATATGATTTTTACGTGATCGACGTGTATTTGTCAGGCTGGAAATATGCTCTAGGTGGAGTGGTCCATTTTTTTTCTCTACCAATCTTACTTACGACCCTTTTTTCTCCCTGGAGAAGGCTCTCCCAGGACCAAGAAATCGTAGGTTTCAATCTCGAGCGCTGGTTCGAAAAAGAGAGTTTCAATCTCATCTCCCGGGGCATTGGTTTTTTTGTTCGCACCTTTTTATTTTTGTTTGGCTTCACTGCCTTATCGACTGTATTTCTAGGCGGCTTAGTAGGTTTTGTGCTTTGGCTGGCTATTCCTTTCTTCCCCCTGGTTTATTTCGCCACTCATGACCCAGGTTACAAGCGACTGCTATCCTCACTTTCACCTCATACTTTTTTCTCCACTCGGCCGGGCAAATTTGTCTTGACTCACTTGGGACTTTCCGAAAGCGACCTGGCGTTTGACACTCAAGTAGTCAGCCCGGATTCTTCTCCAAAATCTCTTTCAGTCTTCATGGCAGGCATTCTGGCCCAAAATCCCTACAATAGGGATCGTCTACGCAAATTAGGCGTAGACCTGGCCGATTTGCAGCTTGCTGCTGGTTGGTGGGATTACTTGCACCTCAAAGATTCAGCTCCCCGCCACTACACCAGGGCGGGTATTGGTCTGGAGCTGATGACCGGTTACACTCCCCGGCTCAATCAATACGTCACCGATCTTTCTGCTCCCCAAAAATTCTCCCATCACTTAGTAGGCAGGACAGACACCGTGTCCAGGATCGAACGGGCTCTAGTCAGTCATGAGAGTGTAGTACTAGTCGGTCCCCCCGGAGTCGGCAAAAAGACCGTCGTTTTAGAATTTGCCAGGCGGGCCCAAGGAGGGGAGCTAAATCCCAAGCTTTTGTACCAGCGAGTATTGGAGTTTGATTACAATTTTTTGCTGTCAGGTAGTACGGACCTCAATCAAAAAAAAGCTCTTCTGGCAGAGCTTCTTTCTGAAGCAGCCGACGCCGGCAATGTGATCCTAGTCATAAAAGATCTGCATAGACTTACCAGATCAGACATCGAGGGTCTGGACTTCACAGATTTGTTTGAACGGCATCTGGAGAAAGACAAGCTAAAAATCATTGCCATTTCATCTGATGTAGACTACGAGCGCTTTTTAGTGACCAACAGTAAGCTACGCAAATATTTCTCAGCAGTTACCGCCAATGTGCCGACCAAAGAGGAGGCCACGCGCATTGTCATGGAGTCAGCTTCCGATTGGGAGGCCCGTCGCCAGATTACAGTCACCGTTCCCGCAGTCCGCGCCATTATCACAGGTAGCGACCGATTTATAACCGACATTCCTTTCCCCCAAAAAGCCCTAGAGATCCTCGATCATGCAGTCGCCTTCGCTGAAAAAGAAGGCCACACCATCCTTACCCCAGACGTAGTCAACGCAGTCATTTCAGAGATTACTGGCATCTCGCTCGCCCACCTCACCGATCGCCAGAAAAACCTGCTGGCAAATCTTGAGTCCGTCATTCATCAGCATATTTCCGGCCAAGACACGGC
>CAYHIN010000065.1:0-3065 GCA_964356705.1 uncultured Gammaproteobacteria bacterium | reverse complement strand
GCCGGTACCTGTACATGCAGATCAATGCGATCCAATATCGGTCCCGATATCCGCGACCTATATTTAGCAATCATCTTTGGCGTACATTTACACTCCCTTTTAGGGTGATTCAGGTATCCACACGGGCACGGATTGACAGCAGCCAGAAGCGTAAATGAAGCCGGATAGTCCACATGCGCATTTGCCCTCACTATCTGCACTCGCCCGTCTTCCATCGGCTGGCGCAAAGATTCCAGGACGCTTCTTCCAAACTCCGGCATTTCATCAAGAAACAATACTCCCAAGTGAGCCAAACTCACTTCTCCTGGCGTGGGATTACTCCCTCCTCCCACCATGCCCGCCGCCGATACCCCATGATGCGGTGATCTAAACGATCTCTTGCGAACTAACGTTGATCCAGCAGTCAGAAGACCGGCTACAGAATAGATTCTAGTGACCTCCAGGGCCTCGGCAACAGCTAGTGGCGGCAATATCCCTGGCATGGCTCGAGCCAGCATGGTTTTGCCGGTTCCCGGCGGTCCCCACATCAGCAGATTATGGCCTCCTGCAGCAGCGATAGTCAGGGCTCTTTTGGCCTGTTCCTGTCCCACTACTTCAGCGAGATCAAAATCGATAATATTTATTTCCTCGTCGTCCTTAATTACCAAATTACTTAATCGCTTAATCAACTTTATGTTGTTCAAATGATCCACCAGCTCTTTCAGATTTCGCACCGGATATACTTCCACATCCTCGACCACTGCTCCTTCATTCGCACTCTCTACAGGAACATATATTGCCGTATTGTCATCCTGAACCGCAGTGAAGGATCCAGGTTCTGGATTCTTCGGCTTCGCCTCAGAATGACACCTCGCGCCGAATAGGGCAACAAGGAGTACTCCCCTCGTCGCTCGTAGCGACCCATCCAATCCCAACTCACCATAAAACAACTGAAAACTGGAAACTGAATCCTGAAAACTTATTTGCCCACTCGCCGCCAATATCCCCACTGCAATTGGCAAATCATAAGCTCCTCCATCTTTTGGTAGGTCCGCCGGCGCCAGATTGACCGTAATTTTCTTCGGGGGAAAGTCCATTCCTGAGTTTACAATCGCCGTCTTCACCCGCTCCCGCGCTTCTTCCACGGCTTTTCCAGCCAGACCCACGATATTAAAGCCCGGAAACCCCTGTTCCGCCACATCCACTTCTACACTCACTCCCGTCGACACTAGGCCCACATTTGCCACCGAATTTATTTTCACCAACATAATTTTTCAAATTTACAAACAAAAAGCCGCTCTCTCAAGCGGCTTTCCGACCAAGAATAATGCAAGTGCATTAACTCAGATCCGTCTGAAAAAAATATAACATTCATTGGTCAAAAAATCAAGTCTGTGGACCTGACGAGGATTGAACTCGCAATCTCGGATTTGACGGATCTGAGTGTGCACCAGCACCAGGCCCACATTACCCCAACTTTACCCAAAATCAATACAAATTTACAATAGTCAATTTTCAATTACGTAGTATTTCCCATCCTTCTCAGAAACCTCTCCCCTCAGCATCGCCATCATCAGCTCTGCTCCCAGCTCTTGGGCACTCCTCCCAGTCTTGCGAACCAGCTCATCGATAGTAAGTACCTCATTCTGTAAAAGAATATATATTTCCGTATTGTTAGTAGATCGTTTTACTTCGTTAGTATCTCCTGTCCACATTTTGGCTCTTCCATCAGAGATCAGTCTGTTCGTCCCCTCGGACACTTTAGAAGTAATTGATCCGGGCACAGCCCAGATCTCCCGTTTTAGTTTCTCTGCCCACTCTACACTGATCATCGATCCCGATTTCACCGTCGCCTCTATCACATATAGTTTCTGGATTAGCCCCGCGACTATTCTGTTTCGCCTCGGAAACGTCCACAACGCCCCCTTTTTATCTTCCCATTCTGAGATCACAAGCATCTTAGACGCCAAGTCTTTCTCTTCTCCATATAACGGTTCATCTATTCCCCATCCCAGCACTCCAATGGTTTTCCCCCCACATTCTACTGCGAGTCTGTGAGCAGTTTGGTCCACGCCATACATAAATCCCGACACGATCGTATATCCTTCTTGGACGAGGGTGGGCACCATCTTCTCCAGCACTCGCAGTCCATAGCTCGTCATCCGCCGACTTCCCACGATTCCCACACATTTCTCAAATATTTTCGCCTCCCACTTCCCCAAGTAGTACAGCTCCTTCGGGCACTCTCCTTTCAGATCTTTTAGACTTGATAGTTCAGGACAACTTTCTACCTGGATTTTACCCACAACTTTAAGTATAATAGCGGACGTGGGAAAGAAAAGAGCAGCCATCATCGGTTCTTCAGATGAAGAAAACCTCAAGGCCAAAAAAGCCGTCAAGCGCGAGCAAAAAAAGCTCCGCGAGGGTGACGTCGTCGAAAAACCAGTTGAAGCGTCAGCCGAACCAACCGCAGAAACTGTCATCCTGAGTGAAACGAAGGATCCAGTCTCTCCAAAAAAACAACTCAAAGAATCTCAACCCCGTTCCAAGCCTTACCAAGCCGCCAAAGCCAAGATCGACTCCGAGAGGACTTATTCCCTGTCCGACGCCCTTCCCCTGCTCCGCTCAGTGGGCCTGACCAAATTTGATCCAACTGTCGAGCTGCATATAGTCATGAAGTCTGCTCCTTCCAACAAACTAGTGGTCTCCCTTCCCCACATGGAAGTCAAAGAGCGAAAGATTGCCATCGCCACAGATGATGTCATAAAACAGATCGAAGCCGGCAAAATCGACTTTGAAGTTTTAATCGCCACTCCATCCCAGATGGGCAAGCTCGTCAAATTTGCCAAGATCCTAGGACCTAGGGGGCTCATGCCAAACCCCAAGTCAGGCACAGTGACAGACAAACCCGAGGAAGCAGCCAAAAAACTGGCCGCAGACACCTCAGTGACCCTCAAGCTGGACAAAGGTGGACCCATCTTCCACACCACGGTGGGCAAGTTGTCTCTAGAAGACAAGAAATTGTCAGAAAACATCATGGCCGTCTTGTCTCCTATCAATGCCAGCAACCTGCACAAAGTCGTCCT
>CAYHIN010000064.1:0-3071 GCA_964356705.1 uncultured Gammaproteobacteria bacterium | reverse complement strand
GAACTAGAGTGGCAAGAAGAAAAGCGATGTTGCCAAACATCCGTAAGCTTCCAAACACTGGTTTGTGCGCCACCCAACAGTCCACAAACACTACATATTGCAAAAGAATCATGGAGGAAAACAGCACTCCGGGTGCATACTGACTATTGATCCCAAAAGCCCATGTGCCTATGTAAGCCAGTATCGCCACCGCCAGACCGACGAGGGTCATATACCGCAGTTCCACCCTTCCTAAGAACTGATCTACTTTTCGAGGCAGCTCTTCCATCACCCCAGTCACCCGGTCCGCAAACGCAAACGCAAGAGCCGGCAGTCCATCGGTAACTAGGTTTATGTAGAGGATCATAAAAGGCGTAAGTATCGGCAGATCAAAAAGAGCCGCGGCAGATATATACGCCACTTCACCCAAGTTACAAGCGAGCAAAAACTTTATGGCCCCCACAAGCCTCGTATAGATATTTCTACCTTCCTCGATGGCGTTTACCAGCGTGGCAAAATTATCATCCATCAGGATCATATCCGCAGTTTGTCTGGCCACATCAGTTCCTAGTCTTCCCATAGCCACTCCCACATCGGCTTGCTTGAGAGCCAGCACATCATTTACCCCGTCTCCGGTGACAGCCACAACTTCACCCAGTCTTTGATACAGCTTTACCAGTCTATATTTTTGCTCCGGCTCGGTTCTGGCAAATATGCGAACCCGGGGCAGTATGGCCAGCAGTTCTTCATCTGAATACTGGGATATCTGGGCTCCA
Organism: uncultured Gammaproteobacteria bacterium; assembly: GCA_964356705.1. Lineage (GTDB taxonomy): Bacteria > Patescibacteriota > Microgenomatia > CAZETR01 > Amesbacteraceae > CAYHIN01. Next base: position 2,316 of record CAYHIN010000064.1, on the reverse strand, counting down.
GTCAGGATATCTTCGCCCTCGTGGATTATCCCTATTTCTCTTCCTATTGCCTCAGCAGTCAGGACATTGTCCCCCGTCACCATGACCGTTTTTATCCCCGCTCTCTTAGTAGCCGCAATTGCATCTTTTACTTCTGGGCGCAAGGGGTCGGCGATTCCCACAAATCCAGAAAAGCTAAGTTTTAAAGCACCTTTTTTAGAAGCCATCGCAATCATGCGATACCCTTGCCTAGCAAAAGTAGAAAATTCCTTTTGGATTTTTTCTTTTTGGGCGGCTGTCTGGGCTGTACACATCACCAGTATCGATTCGGGCGAGCCCTTCACAAATAAATATTTCTCCCGACCTTTAGAAACAGTCACCTCCATAGTTTTTGTCTTGGAGTTAAATGGGTCTACCGAGAGAGTCGTCCACTCCTGTCTCGTTTTTTTTACATCTAGTCCCAGGTCCGCTGCCCAATACAGGAGTGACCCTTCCGTGGGGTCTCCAATTACATCAAATGATCCATGATCTATTTTTTCCACCACTGAAGCGGTTGAGCACAACACTCCATTTAGTGTCATGAGTTGCTCATCTTTTTTTGACCCACTCCACACTTTTTTGACTCGCATATTATTAGTAGTCAGAGTGCCGGTCTTATCCGTGGCAATCAGAGTCACGGCCCCCAGAGTTTCGATAGCCGGCAGACGACGGACAATGGCTTTCCTCTTGGCCATTTTTTCCACACCCATAGCCAGGGTAATTGTCATTACGGATGGCAATCCTTCGGGTACTGCGGCCACAGCCAGTGATACAGCCAGTAGCAATCCGTGGGCCAGTGGTTCTCCTTTGACAAGAGTTATGACCAGGATCAATACGGCAGCAAGTAGGCCCAGAGCTCCCACTTGGCCAGTCAGCTTGTTTAGTTTTATTTGCAGTGGCGTTGCCGGATCTTTTAACTCACTCAGTTTTTTAGTGATTCGGCCAAATTTTGTATCCTCACCCATCCGGATCACCTTGGCATAAGCATGCCCGCGAGCAACCACTGTACCCATAAATAGTTCGTCTTGAGGCTTTTTTGCCACCGGCAGGGATTCTCCGGTCAGTACCGACTCGTCAATTTCTAGATTGGTCGCATGATCCACCTGACAGTCAGCGGGCACCCGACTACCTTCTTCCAGAAATATCATGTCTCCTATCACGAGTTCTCGGCTATCTATCTCATGTTGTTCACCATTTCGAATTACCCGGACCATAAATATGGCCATTTTCCGAAGGGTCAAAAGAGTTTTTTCAGATTTATATTCTTGATAAAACGTTATTGCAGAGTTCAGTATCACAATCCCTACAATCGCCGCCGCATCCGTATAGTCTCCTATGAAGTAGGATATTCCGGCTGCCGCCACCAGTAGCCAGTTTAACTTTCCCATTTATCAATACTAGCATTCTTGATGACCTTGATCATTTTTAGATTCGCGCTGTCACGGATGAACCTGCGCAAGATTTTGTAAGTATCCACATCAAATCTTCCCGTGTTCTCAATCCATGTTTCTTCTTTTGCCTGACCCAAGTAGCACCATTTATCAAACACATGTGCTTCACTATTTTCATTTATCACGATTGGCCCTCCAAATGGCCAATTTGACACTTTATTGTCAGACACAGCCATATCAAAGCGCATGTTATATAGTAGGGGATCCTCATTTCCCACACAGGCTTTGCATCTGCCCAAATCAGCTCCAAAACAAGTCTTACGCATTTTCTCCAGACCTAGGAGTTTTTCACACAAGTTTTGCTCTTTACATTTTTGTTTTATCCAATCACTTGCACTGCTTTTAGTTTTAAACACACCCAAAGTATTTTCATCAGGGTATTCTCCTGAGCAAATCTTCATGGTTTTAAAACCATTCTTCATCTCCATCTGTACGAAAGTCAGGTCCGAGCTTTCTCGCAGCATTCTGTTGTGAAGCGGCTGGAGTTTCTTTATCAGCACTGTCTCTCGCAAGTACGCTCCCAGCTCCCCACTACACACCTGCGTCTCGATATGTGCCAATTCAGAAGACAGCCTCAGTTCTTTGGCATCCCGCAGTGAAGCGGACAAATGTGACCGCACTCGTTCTTTGATATTTATACTTTTCCCTACATATAGCGGCATGCCATCCTCTCCGTAAAAGATGTAGACCCCGGGCTCTTCTGGCAGATCCTCAATTACAGTCTGGGCGATTCTTTGGGGAGTAGATGGGTGCAGCAGTATATTTGCTATACATTCAGAAAATCGCTCAGGTCCTTTTTGTTTCAAAGCCAGAGAAAAAAATTCATATATTGCGCGGGCGTCATCCA
>CAYHIN010000063.1:0-3296 GCA_964356705.1 uncultured Gammaproteobacteria bacterium | reverse complement strand
GCGGACCAAAAGTCTTTTGTATAAGGATAGTCTGGAAAATTGACTGCCTGGGGATTGCTGGGAACCAGATATGGTAGGACGAAGAAACCGCCCAGAGGAAATTTGCCAATTTGAATTGATCTGGCTGTAAAGCATAGATACCTGGCGATCTCTGCTTTATCTTCAACAAAAAAGATGGTCTCCGGCCACATAGTAGACTAATTATATCATTTACTACAGGACGTCCTTTAAAGTGTCATCTATTCCTGGGCCGATACGTCCGGCATCAATCGTGTTAGCCGGATTTGGATTGTCTTTTATTTTAGTATGCCAATCTAAATTTTTTTCTAATACTTCAGCGTTTAGTGCTGTTGCTAGTGTTCCAACCGCCAACTCCAGTTCTTTCTGTCGTTGTAGTTCAAAGAAAGCTACTCCATAACCTACCTGTATTTCTCGGTTTACCACATCCCATGCTGTGTCAACTGCGTCACCATTATGTTCTGAGCAAAAATTACACATAGGTCTGGTATTATACCCGAATGAAATTGGAAATTGTGTGTTCGAAGACGGGAAACACCTATGTCCTTAGTCGTGAAACAGGAAAGCCGACCGGGCTTGGGGCTCCTGGAGGAAGATTGAGGTCATATGATGGACTGGTGGACTGTGCTGCGTACTTGGTTTTAGAAAAAACCCAACCTCATGTGGATGATAACAACGTGGGGGTGGGCTGCAAATCTTGTCCTCTGATTTCAGACTGTCGATTTGTAGAGTCGTAACTCAAGATAGGCTCAAGAAGAGGAAACAAATAGCTTGTATTATCCCAAACAAGTTATGTCTTTGCGCTTAAAATTGGCTGTCCGAAATTTGCCTGAGTATTTTGCTTTAGCAGTTGAGAGATCTCAGAGATCGTTGATAGCACGAGGGTTGGTGTTTGCCATGAAATATGATGACGAGGAAATAGAGAAGCGTCTTATCGAGGCGAGATTGGGAATTCCTTGGGATGTAATCCCCAGTCTCGTGAAATTTGGTCAGGGTGATATTGGCACGGAGGAGTTGGATATGTATGCAAAATCGCTTTGGGATGGTCCTGCTAGCGTTGATGAAGCGGTGAGATAGTTTAACTATAAATCACACACCGGGTGTGTGATATTTTGAGTAACATATAATGATCTTGTGAAGTGGATTGGACTAATAGTGATCTTGATCGTGGGTGCGGTGTGGTGGGTAGTGGCTACAAATAAACCAATGGGGCCTGTAATACTACCTGCCGGATCATTGGATTCTGAATCAGAGAAGGCCATGTACGTAGAAGAAGTGGCCAGGGGACTGTCTGTGCCGTGGGCGATAGTGTTTACTGACAGTAATCGCATGCTAGTGACTGAGAGGCCAGGAAAGATAACTGAGATCGTGAACGGGCAAGTGAACAAGGCTCCCCTACTTACTTTTCCTGAAGTAGTGGAAAAAAGTGAAGATGGATTGATGGGACTGACGAAAGATGATAAATACTTGTATGCTTGTGTGGCTTACCAAAAAGGATCAGGGTTAGTAAACAAAATTGTGAGGCTTACGGATCTGAAAACCAAGATAGAAGTGGATAAAGTTATTTTGGATGATCTGCCGTCGGCTGCAAATCACGCTGGATGCAGAATCAAGTTTGGTCCGGATGGGAAACTGTATATCACTGTAGGAGATGCGCAAAAAAAAGAATTGGCGCAAGACAAAAGCTCTTATGCAGGAAAGATATTGCGAGTGAATAGCGACGGATCTGACTTGGAAATATATTCTTTGGGACACCGAAATCCCCAAGGTATTGATTGGAACCCTGAGACTGGCGATCTGTGGGTTACTGAGCATGGACCCTCCGGATTTGATGGACCAGGTGGTGGGGATGAAATAAATATTATCCGCCAGGGTGGTAACTATGGCTGGCCAAAAGTATCTCATACAACTGACAAAAAAGCCGGATTTGAATCCCCTATTGCTGTCTTTACCCCCGCTGTGGCGCCGGCTGCGGGAGCGTTTTGGAATGGGGAGTTTTATTTTGCAGGGCTGCGAGGCGAGGGTATCTGGAAAGTGAATCCCGATGGATCATCTGAAAAACTAGCCAACATAAATTATGGTCGAATCAGGGAACTTATTGTAGGACCTGATGATGCACTGTATTTTTCTACTTCAAACACCGATGGACGAGGAAAGATCAAAGAGGGTGATGACAAGATCTATAGACTGACGTGGTGATATTTCTTGAGGTGCTCTAGCTCTGACTTGTCCATCGCATCGACTATGTCTCCAACTGCTGCTGAGAGATCTTGGTGGGTGGGATGGTTCTCAAGTGCTAATTTCAGATCATCCTTTGTAACCAATTCCGACAGCTTGTATTTTTCTGCAAAGTCGTCAAATCTTTGACCTAAGTCCTGATTGAGAGACATGCGGAAAGTTGCAAGTTCCTCATTTATGACATTCTTAAGTACCTCGACTGTAATTGGGGTAGATTTCATATATTTATAGTATCACAGAGGTTCTAGAGGAATTTGCCGGTGGGGCTAGTTTTGATTTTGGCGAGTTGGTCTGGAGTGCATGTGGCCACGAGATATCCGCCCTTGTCTCCTCCTTCTGGACCTAGCTCGATCACCCAATCCGAGTTTTTTATGACGTCCAGATTGTGCTCGATGACTATAACTGTATTGCCGGCATCGGTGAGTCTTCTGAGAACATGGAGCAGTTTCTCAAGATCGGCGAAGTGCAGGCCAGTCGTGGGCTCGTCTAGGATATACATAGTCTTGCCGGTCGCACGCTTGCTGAGCTCGGAAGCCAGTTTGATGCGCTGGGCTTCACCACCTGACAAAGTGGGGGCGGGCTGGCCGAGGCGGATATAGTCTAGGCCTACGTCTACTAGAGTCTGGAGCTTTTCGCGGGCTGCCGGAATGGGAGAAAAGAAAGCGAGGGCTTGTTCGACGGTCATGCTCAAAACTTCGGCGATATTTTTGCCTTTGTACTGGACCTCTAGTGTCTCTGAGTTGTATCTCGTCCCCTTACATATCTCACAAGACACGTAGACGTCAGGGAGAAACTGCATCTCGATCTTTTTTTGACCTTCGCCTTCACAAGCCTCACACCGACCACCTTTGACATTGAAACTAAACCGACCTGGGCCGAAGCCTCTAATCTTGGCATCTGGGACCAGAGCAAATAATTCACGGATGGGTGTGAAGAGACCCGTATATGTGGCAGGGTTTGATCTGGGAGTGCGACCAATGGGCGACTGGTCAATCATGATGATCTTGTCCAGATGTTTGTAAAGATCATTACTGGATCCT
>CAYHIN010000062.1:0-3440 GCA_964356705.1 uncultured Gammaproteobacteria bacterium | reverse complement strand
GAAAAGATGGTGGGAGAAAATATACATGTTTTGCAGTGAGTACTGCCACCTTAGAAGTGGAATTAGATTTGGATAGAGATGATTTAACCTGGATCCTTCGCGGCAGCTCAGGATGACAAAGTATTTATGAAAACGATATTACATGTGGATATGAATTCGTATTTTGCCACTGTGGAGCAGCAGGCAAATCCGAGATTGCGAGGAAAGCCGGTGGGAATAATCAAAGCACCTGGACGAGGGTGTGTGATCGCTGCTTCTATAGAAGCCAAAAAGTATGGAGTAAAAACTGGTATGGGCGTGTGGGATGCACAGAAACTGTGTCCCCAGATAATCCTGGTGCCGTCGGACATGGACAAATATTTTGCGGTGACGACTGGGCTTATAAAAATAATTTCTGACTACTCCCCTTTTGTCGAAGTGTTTTCTATAGACGAAGCGTTTATAGATGTGACAGATACAATAGGACTTTATCCGGGAGGAGCGTTTGAAATCGCTTTGGATATAAAGAGTCGGGTCAAAAAAGAACTGGGAGATTGGCTCAAGTGCTCGGTGGGGATCTCACACACTAAGCTTCTGGCTAAACTAGGATCTGAGATGCAAAAGCCAGATGGACTGACTTGGCTCACGCCTGAGAACTATCTGACGGAGACTGATGGAATTGCGGTTGAGGAAGTGTGTGGGATAGGAGCAGCCAGAACCAGATATCTGCACAACAAGGGTTTGTATACATTGGGACAAGCCAGAGCTGTAAAGAACCTCCTGCCGGAGGTAGAAGATCTAGTATATCTACGACTAAATGATGATCTGAGTCTGATAGAAGATCTGGATCCAGCAAAGAGTGTGAGCAGGACTTTCACAACGTTTGCAGCGCTAAGTGCTAAGCGCGAAGTGCTAAGTTTGGTGCGAAATTTGATAGAGGAAGCGTGTTCTAAGCTGCGGGAGATGAAAATGGTGGGGAGAACGTTTTGCTTATCTCTGTCTGGAGAAGAATCGTTTTGGGCGAGAAAAACGGTGATAATACCTTCGGATGACCCTCTCATAATCTATGACCTGTTGGCAAAAGAGTACCTAAAAAATCCAGTGGTGGGAGTAAGACAAGCGGGAGTGTGGATTAGCAATTTAGTATTTGACTGTCAGCTATCAGTCTTTGGTAGGCGGGAGGAGATGCTCAAAGCGACGGATGTGGTCAACAAAAAATATGGTTTGTTTACAGTGTATCCGGCGTCTCTACTTGGAGGACAGCTAATTAGACCAGAGGTGACTGGGTATCTGGGAGATAAATATTATAGATTTGGAAATGATCAACAAATTGCTGGTTGACTGGGTTTGATATAGATGGTACTATATACAAGCTCTCGCAAGAGAGTCAGTCGCAAGACTGTGAAGAACCCCGGTCGCAAGATTGGGGTTTTTCTTTTGGTGTCTTGGTATAATCTGATTAGTTGGGGCCGTCACGCTGAGCGTGACTATGGCCCAGCTAAGCTGGGCCGGTGGTGAAATGGCATACACGCAGGTTTTAGGAACCTGTCCCGCAAGGGGTGGAGGTTCAAGTCCTCTCCGGCCCACCACGCTAAGCGTGGTGATTGACCCGCTCAGCGGGTCCACTACAATCTGAACTTATAACCTACTTGTTTGAAGCTGTGGGATAACTGAGTTTTTAACTCTTCGTGGCCTTTGCCACCTTTCAAGTATATTTCCCTCTTTCGGGCATCGGTTGGATTTAAATAAGATTCGTAGTATATGAGTTTTAGGGGTCTGCGATTTTTAGTAGCTAGAACATAACCTAGATTGTGTTTGGTTAATCTGGATTTTAAATCTGGAGTGAAGCCAATATACAGTTTGTTATCCGATTCACTTATTAGGACATACAGGTAATACACTTGATTTATGATAGCGCGCTAAGCGCTGAATATGAAGTTCCCTACCACGCTAAGCGTGGTTTTGGAGACGCTGAGCGTCTCCACTAAAAAAGCCCTGGCTCCTGCCCGATGCCAAGGCTTTTATAATTCCACCGCCAAGCATTTCTACCTAGCCGCGGAACGTACTCTTAGTGTACTATGGGGTTATCTGATTGTCAAGCCTTTTAGCTAGTATGAAGATACTCGGCCCAAAGTATAGGGAAGATAAAACTTTTTGAGTGAAAGACTCTAGGCTGAGAAGAGCTTTTTTTGAGACATATTTTTTAAAAAATGCGTAACGAAAATTTGAGACACTGAGAGTCTGAATTGGGGTAAAGTCGTAGGTTTTTAGATATTTAAAAACTGTATCGGGATGATGATTTACAAACGGAATAGTTTGTTTTCGAATGTTTGAATTGCTTCTGCGCTCGATAGGTGACGGCAAGATGGACTGGCCTGTCCATAGGCTGTGGAGCCTAGATTTAAAATTGAGAGAGTTTGCGAACTCTAGAATCAGGAAACCGCCAGGTTTTACGATGCGACTGAGCTCGGAAAATGCTTTTTTGGGATCTGGAAGATGGTGCATGACACGAACTACGAGAGCTAGGTCTAGACTTTCATTTTCTAGCCCCGTGCGCTCGATGCTGCCGGGAAGAACCGCAATCTTGGTGTGATGAGCTAGATGATTTTCCGTGAGGCGACGCTGTTTTTTTGATGGCTCTATGAGTAACGTTTTTTTTGAGTAATCTGATATCAGACCAGTCAGGCGACCAAAGCCACCGCCGATATCTGCACTGGTTTTGAAGGTTTTGGCTTCGAGAAGTTTTTGGATGGCAATCACTTCACTATCGTGTTCGTATTGTCTGTCGGTCCAGTATTTTTCGTAGGAATAGCTGGGATCGTCGTAGTGTGCGGCCATGAGGGGTTATTTTACTCCATTTCAGACAAAAATTGACTCACGCCGCGGGCCCAGGGGCCGCCGAGCTCCAGTGAAGGTGGTGTGTATTTGGCCATGATTTTTTCGGGAGTGTCTAATCCTTTGTCGATATAATTTTTTTTGAGAGTGGCTGAAATGATCTCAAACGCTTGGGAATAGTTGTCAAAACGAGTGACTTTGTCTCCGTAAATGCCAAATCCCCAACAGTTGAACGAATTTGGCGGAATTCTCTTACATAAATTTGACTCTTGTTGGGCGATGGCAACTAGAAGCCTGTAATCGAGGTCATACTGGTCAGAAACGGATACAATCTCCTCTGAGTAAGGCTCTAAAACAGAACTATACCTTTTTAGATAATTTCTGACTAGAGTAGGTCTTGAGTCTGCGCTGGTATACGAATGATTGATTTTGATTTCGGGTAATGAATCTAGGGCCCCAGATGAGATGGCAGAAGCACTCAAAACTTTTGGAGATGGATTAATGAGGTTGGGCGCAGTGTTGATCTGTAACAGCAGAAGAACCGAAAGTACAAGGGTGGCCGGTACGGCCAAAAGAAATGTACCCAGGACGCCAATATGGGCAAGAGATTTCATATTTTCTGGAGC
>CAYHIN010000061.1:0-3488 GCA_964356705.1 uncultured Gammaproteobacteria bacterium | reverse complement strand
TCTTGACTATCTCATCGCCAAATACCAAGTAGATCCCACAGCACAGTCCCCCATTGAATTACCAGGGACCAGAGCCGATCTAGTCGCCATCTTTAAAGACCTAGGATTCAAGGTTGGAGCCGAAATTGGCGTGGAACGGGGACTTTTTTCAGAACAACTTTGCCTAGCTAATCCTGGGGTCAAATTATATTGCATTGACTCCTGGGAAATACATCAAGAGTGTCCAGAGTATAACAAACAGCACAGGCTCGACAAATATTATGCAGAAGCAAAAGTCCGCCTATCCAAATACCATTGTGAGCTGATCAAAAAGTATAGTATTGATGCCATCCGCGATTTCGCTCCTAACAGTCTAGACTTTGTGTACATAGATGCCAACCACCGTTTTGATTTTATTATGAATGACATAATTCAATGGTCAAAAATAGTCAGACCCGGCGGAATAATTAGCGGACATGATTATCATGTCCAAAGTTTATTCCACAAAATTAAATATGATGTGATCGCAGCCACAAACACCTATACACAAGCCCACCAAATCCATCCATGGTTTATTTTGACAAAGGAGCGTTCCGCGAGTTGGTTTTGGGTGAAAGCATAGTATGGCAAAAACAAGCATAATTATCCCGTCCCGAAATGAGTTTTATGAAATAAGTCCGGGCATGACCGTGCTACAGCGCACTGTCCAAGATGTTTACGAAAAAGCCACGGGTGATTTTGAAGTCATTGTCGGTTTTGACGGACCTCCTTATCAAGATTTTCCAAAGTTACCCAACCTGTCTTTAGTAAAGATGGCCGAGCCCATCGGCCTCAAACGCCTCCTAAACAGGTTGTGTCTTATGAGTTCGGGAAAATATATTTACAAAACCGATTCCCACTGCATGTTTGGAGAAGGCTTTGACGAAATATTACAAGCAGATATGGAAGATAACTGGGTAGTCACTCCCAGGTTTTACGTCCTCGATGCCGAGAATTGGCGCTGGCAAGACGATAGATTCTATGATTATTTTTACCTATCGTGTCCTTTCACAGATAGGAATCAGTTCAAATTCAAAGCCGGCGGCCACTGGCAGGAATTGACTCAAGAAAAATTAGATGTTTTAATAGATGAAACTCCCCAGATTCATGGATCAGGCTGGTTTCTCACCAAGGAATATTATTTCAACTGTCTAGGCGGCTTCCCGACTATCGATCCCATGGGCCATGCCCAAGAGCCTCCATATTTATGTTTCAAAACTTATTTAGGACCCTGGGGTGGTAGTGTAAAGGTAAATAAAAAAACTTGGTACGCTCACATGCACAAAGGTGCACAGCGTCCAAATGGCTATGCTTACTCCCGCGGACAAACACGCTATTCCTATGATCTGGCCGCCAAATACTGGATGGGCAACCAGTGGGAACAACGTATTCATGACATCGACTGGTTTATAAAAAAATTCATGCCCATGCCCACCTGGCCGGACAACTGGGAAGAGTTATATACAGCCTGGAAAAACAATCCCCAATGAAAATATCCGGCAATTATGGGACTCATCTGGGACCACTAATAAAAGTAATGTCGTTAACCACAGGCGACGTACTCGAATTGGGTATCGGCTACTTTAGCACTCCATATCTCCACTATCAGTGTTTACTAGACAAGCGCCACCTGGTGTCTTACGAAAGCGACAAAGGGTGGATAAAAAGATTTGCCACCTCAGATTTTTACAATCACAGATATCAAGGTGAGTTCCACGAGTTTAAATTTACAGCCAATTGGGATGATGCCGATATTGAAAAACCCTGGGACGTGGTGCTGGTCGACCATTCACCCGACTTTCGTCGAATAATAGAGACCAAAAGACTTGCAAATTTTGCAAAATATATCGTCATTCACGATTCCAATGAAAGCTCCGAGCGAAAATACCGCGATTACCACTATGCCGAAATATATCCCCTCTTCAAATACAAAAAAGTCTGGGACAAGGATATTAGACATGCTACCGTCTTAAGTAATTTTGAAAATTTAGACAAATTATGGTGAGCACCCTCGAATACATCATAAACAAATACCACCTCTCCATTGGGCGTCAGTATGCGGTCGAAATTCCCAACATGGACCGGGATCAGTTGGCTACTTTATTTACCGAACTCGGGTTCGATCTAGGCGCAGAAATAGGTGTGGAACGAGGACTTTATTCCGAAACCCTTCTCAAAGCCAATCCAAGTCTCTACTTATATAGTATCGACCCCTGGGTAGCTTCAGCCTATGCACCCGGCATCCACGGCATCGAAACCGCCCAAGCAGGCTATGATGCAAGGTACGAAGAAACCAAAGCTCGATTATCCCCCTACAGATGTGAAATCATGCGCCAGGGCTCACTCACCGCAGCCAGATATTTTCCAGATGAATCTTTGGACTTTGTTTATATCGACGGCAATCATGATTTTGTAAACGTCGCTCAAGACTTGCATACCTGGTCAAAAAAAATTCGCTCCGGCGGAATTATAGCTGGCCACGATTACGCCTTTTTTCCACTCAGAAAGCACAACCATGTCAAATACGTACTCCAAACATATACCAAAGCCTACGGCATTGTCCCTTATTTTATCGTCGGAGCCAATGCTGTGGGTGTTCCTGGTATCAAAAGAGACCCCATTAGATCCTGGTTTTGGATAAAATCCTGATATGAACATTCTGACTTCTGCCCACGCCCTAGACCTAGCCGGCACCCCGACTTTTACTCTGACTATGTACAACGAGCTGGTCAAGCGTGGTCATCAGGTCACAGTTTACTCACCCTTGGGCGGCAAACTAGAAAGTCTTATGCATACAGTCAAAACGCTCGATGGACTCCCCAAACCCGATACTATCATTGCCCAACACATTCCCTGCGTTATTGATATACATCGGTACTTTCCAGATATTCCGATGGTATTTTATACTCATGGGTTTGTCCAAGATATAGAACAACCTCCTCCTGTCCCTGTTCGTCACTACTTGGCCATCAATGAAGAGTGTCGGGACAATTTTATTAGTAAGGGCATCAATCCTTCCAAAATTACTATTATTAGAGACTTCATCGATATGGACCGCTTCTCCCCCAAAGGACCAATCAACCAAAAGCTCAAAAATGTCCTATTCATTAGCAACTACAAAAAGTGGAAAAACTACAAAGCCGTCTCCGGAGCTTGCCAAAAGCTGGGGCTAAATCTTACTTGTTTTGGCAGCCCCTATGGTCGCAATTACAGTATCGAAAATGCTATCAACGAAGCCGATTTAGTCATTTCCTGGGCCAGAGGGATACTAGAAGGTATGTCCTGCGGTCGTGCAGTCCTCAGCTTCGACCGTCACGAAGGCGACGGTTACATCGACCCCGTTAGCTATTTCGAAGCACGCCAAGACAACTTTAGCGGTCGTCATTTCAAATACACCTACGATGCCGATTCCCTGGCGCAAGAAATGCTAAAGTACGATCCACATTGTGGCGAGACCAACCGCAGTCTAA
>CAYHIN010000060.1:0-3615 GCA_964356705.1 uncultured Gammaproteobacteria bacterium | reverse complement strand
CCTCTCTTTATGATGTGAGTGCCTAGAATCTTGCCGATCTTGACTAGCGAGAGCTCGATAATGTGAGGCCGGACGCCTACTAAAATGGCGGTTGTGGGGACGCCTTCCTGGCTATGAATAAATCTGACGATGGCTTCTTGAGTAACTACAAAGCCGATGGCGGTCAATGAAAGTTTGGTGGTAAGTTTTTTGAGAATAGGCAATTTTTCGGGGACTATCTTTTCCTCTGAGGTGATCCAGTCTGAGGGAAGACCGAAGATGACTTTTTCGGGTGAAGTCTTGCCCGAGTGGTCCAGGTGGAGACTGCTTTCGGTGAGAGCCTGATCAGCCGCTTCGATGAGACTGTCGTCGCTTTGGTCATCCCAAGAAAAACAGCTGCTGATAGATACGGCTTGGGGATGATTGTTGGCTACAGTCCAGATGGCACTCTTGACCACGCTGTGACTCACTTCGAGGGCAAACAGGTACTCTCGCTTAGCTTCAGATTTTTTCTTCAGAAAGGGCAGTTGCATAATTCAGTGCTAAGTGCGAAGTGCTAAGTACTAAGGACAGCATAGACTCTGCGTACTCCGGAACCCGCGGATTCCTCTCGCGTGATCTTTATCTTACCAATAACGCCAGTCGAATTCACGTGCGGTCCACCACACAGTTCTTTCGAGAATCCGCGGATCTCGTAAACATTGGTCACGTCGGGATATTTTTCCGGGAAAAAAGCGAGGGCGCCCTGACTTAGCGCATCTGACTTTTTCATCTCGACTTTGGTAACCGGGAGGTCCTCTAAAATCTTCTCATTTATTAAATTCTCGATTTCGAGAATCTGAGAATCTGTTAATTTGGAGTCGTGGGAGAAATCAAAACGCAAACGCTCGGCGGTAATATTGCTGCCTTTTTGCTGGACGTGGTCGCCCAAAATTTTTCGCAGGGATGCATGCAACAAATGAGTGGCAGTGTGATACCGGGTCGTAATCTCGGACTGGTCTTGTAGACCGCCTTTGAACATCCCCTTGCCGGCAGTTCTGGATAAATCTTGGTGTTGGGATTTTTCTTCCCAGAATTCTTTTTCGAAATCTGTACTTAACATCCAGCCATTTGCAACAAATTCTTCCTGGACCACGTCCGGGGGTAAACCTAGTGTTTCATATATTCGAAATATCATTTCGCCTGTCGCTCTCTTGGGGAGTGTTTTTATTATTACTTCCAAACTTTTGTCTCTCGCGATCTTTTCTTCTAAAAATTCGTCTGCAAGCTTAAACATGTCCCTCTTTGCTTTTCCTATTGTGACGACAAATTTCTCCTCTTCGTTTTTGAAAATAGACGTTACTAAATCTCGTTTTGCTTCTATTTCAGAATAATGGTCCTTATATATCTCGGTTATTGGATCTACAAGTAAATGTGTGAAATTGTCAGGTATAAAAAGATAATTCTTTCCATACCATATAGCTCTTCTCAAAAGCCTTCTTAAGATATATCCCTTGTCTTTATTGCTGGCGACAACTCCATCACAAGCCAACATAAATGAGGCTTTTAAATGATCGGAGACTAATCTAAAATAACGATCATCAAATGGATGATAATTATATTTTTTTCCTGATAGCTCTTGAAGCTTGACAATAATAGGCGAGAAAAGATCGGTCAAAAATACATCTGGATCCTCATTTGCGGCAGCCGTGAGTCTTTCTAATCCTCCTCCAAAGTCCACATTTCTCTGAGGAAGTTCTTTGAAAAAACCATCCGGTTGTTTAATGTATTGAATAAAAACTGAGTTTCCGATTTCTAGAAACCTTCCACAATCACAGTTTGGGTGACAAGGATTATCTTTCCATTGGGAATCGTCGTGAAGCTTTAGATCCTCACCAAAGTCAAAGAAAACCTCTGAGTCAGGACCACCTATTTCACCTGGGGGCATTTTGTCTGGAGTACCCGATCTGCTCCACCAATTTTTCTCCACTCCATAATAAAAAATTCTATCGCTTGGTTTCATCCCGTTTTCAGGTTCATCGTTAACTGTTACTTCATTAATATTCAAGTTGTGGAACTCTTTTGACACTTGGAGAAATTGTTTCTTCCATATTTCAACTGACTCAGAATCTCTGGGTGCAATTTCACTGCCTTTAAATACTGATATATATAGTCTTGTGGGGTCTAGTTTTAGTCCATTGTTTTTGTCAGTTAAGAAAGTGAAGAAAAACTCTAGCTGATCATCCTTAAAGTAATCTCCCAATGACCAGTTGCCTAACATTTCAAAAAACGTAGTGTGGCGGTTGTCTCCCACTTCCTCAATATCCTGCGTGCGGATACATTTCTGACTATCCACCAATCTAGTTCCGGACGGATGGGGTTGACCCAAAAGATTTGGTACCAGAGGTTGCATTCCCGACGAAGTGAAAAGAGTAGTGGGGTCGTTTTCGGGAACCAGAGGTGCTGAAGGAATAATCGTGTGTCCCCTTTTTTGGAAAAATTCCAAATATTTTTTGCGCACGTCGGAACCTGAGATCATGTGGTCATTTTATCACTGACTAGGACGAGGGACTAAAAAAGCGGGTATTGATTCTACATTGATGTCTCTTTTGTCTAGACCAGTCTTTGGATCGGTAACTACATCTACTTTGGTTGCAACTAAGTCTTTTCCTCTACCAGCTAGAGCAGGCATCCAAATTTCAAACACAATTGGCCCGTCAGTTTCTTTGGAAAGAGCAGCAGCTCGTTCGCACTGTTCCAACCATCGAGAGTAGTGACCTTTTTGCGATTCAGCAGACATAGGGCATTAATATAATATATTTTTTGGTTTTTGGGTAGAGCCTGGATCCTTCGCTGTAGCTCAGGATGACAACGGAGTTGAGTGGGATTTGAGCCAGGAGGCGATTTCATCCACTGATAAATTTTCGTTCGCTATTTGCACCATAAATTTGACGACTTCCTTTTCTGAGGCTTTGATTTTAATTTTGTTTAGAGAAAGGAAATTATAAGTAGATATGTATGCTGTCCGCTTATTCCCATCTACAAAAGGGTGATTTTTCACGATTGATTGAGCTAGTGCTCCGGCTTTGAAGTAAATATCAGGATACAAGTCTTCGCCATCGTATGTAGCAAAGGGACGAAAGATGGCTGATTGAAGCATGTGCAAATCTCTTACTCCAGATGATCCGCCGTGTTTCTGGATTGCATACTCATGTGCGGCTAGGATCTGTTTGAGAGTGTAGTTTTTCACTGAAGCATCGCTAGCTCATCGAGAGCGTTTCCGTAATTTTTTTCAACTTCTTTTATTAGTTTGAACCACTCATCATCTGTAGCTGCTTCGTAATGGGTAGACTTTGGGATGCGTGGAGAATAGGTAATAGAGCCGTTTGAATGAGTTACAGCTATTTTTGCACCTGCTTTGACTTTGTTTTTGGTGACAAACTCACTGGGCAAAGTTACGCCCAAAGAGTTACCAATTTTTACGACAGTTTGTGTGAGCATATATGTATGTTAGTACATGTTATAACACGTGTCAAGAGGTTTAGGAGGCGCGGAGAGAGAGGCCGGCGCGGTGGAAGAAGCGCTTGGCCACGGAAGGTTGGGCGGGAGTGATGACGCGATCGGGAGTGGAGTCCACTATCTGGTCTTGGGTCTCGT
>CAYHIN010000059.1:0-3753 GCA_964356705.1 uncultured Gammaproteobacteria bacterium | reverse complement strand
GACGTCTGCATCCGCATTCATTATCAATTGAACAAGATAGAGAAGCTTGAAAAGCTCAACCCCCTGACCGGTGATCTCAAAGAGGTGACTCACAACGTGACCATCTATCCTGCCAAGCACTACATCGCTTCCCAAGACAACAAAGAGGGAGTTCTCAAGCAAATCTATGATGATATGACCATCCAATACCAACAACTAATAACCAATAACAAACCACTAGAAGCTCATCGTATCAAGCAGCGAGTGACCTACGACATCGAGATGATAAGAGAGCTGGGTTACGTAAATGGTATCGAAAACTATTCTCGCTACTTCGATGGTCGCAGTCCCGGCGACGCCCCTTACTCACTCCTAGATTATTTTCTTTACCCGACCGAAGCTCGCAAGAGCGGAGGCGGGCCAAATGATTACCTTTTGATAGTCGACGAGTCCCACATCACCATTCCCCAGGTCCGCGGCATGTACAACGGAGATCAGGCCCGAAAAAAGACTCTCATAGATTATGGTTTCCGTCTGCCTTCAGCGCTAGACAATCGGCCACTAAAGTTTGAAGAGTTTTTAAGAAGACGTGGAAAGACGGTCTATGTGACCGCCACTCCCGACGAATGGGAAGTGAGTATGTCCGAGGGTAGGATCGTAGAGCAGCTGGTGCGTCCCACGGGTCTTGTGGATCCAGAAATTACAGTGCGACCCACCCAAGGTCAGATTGCAGATCTCGAAAAAGAGATTTTAGACAGAGTCTCAAAGGGTCAGCGCGTCTTGGTCACCACTCTTACCAAGCGCATGGCCGAGGATCTGGCAAATTATCTGTCAGAGCATAGTATCAAAGTCCATTATCTCCATGCAGACATCGACACTCTTGAGCGTCTGGATATATTGGCCGATTTGCGAGCCGGAACTCACGACGTCGTCGTGGGTATCAACTTGTTGCGTGAAGGTCTCGATCTCCCCGAGGTGTCCTTGGTAGCCATTCTGGATGCAGACAAAGAAGGATTTTTGAGGTCTCGCACTTCTCTCGTTCAGACCATGGGTCGGGCCGCCCGTCACGTGGAGGGTCAAGTCATCATGTATGCCGACCGAGTGACAGATTCCATGAGAAACGCCATAGACGAGGTCAACCGCAGGCGTGAGTACCAGATCGCGTATAACACCGAGCATCACATCACTCCGACGTCTATCCAAAAAGCCATTCGTGAGCGCATCGTAGAAAAGACCGATGATGCTCCCATCAAGTTTGACCCCAAACAGATTCTCCAAGGCCGAGTGTCAGATGCTGCCGATGTGGATATGTCCAAGGTCGAGCAGCTGCTACCTGCTGACATGACCAAGTTACTCAAGCTTATGACTCGCCAGATGCACGAAGCCGCCAAAAATCTGGATTTCGAGACCGCAGCCCGTATCCGCGACCGCCTCCAAGACATCAAGTCGCTCTAGCCTCTTGAACAAAACCCGAAGAGTATATACAATAGTAAGTCGATTGTATGCCA
The DNA here is from genome assembly GCA_964356705.1 of uncultured Gammaproteobacteria bacterium. Classification (GTDB taxonomy): domain Bacteria; phylum Patescibacteriota; class Microgenomatia; order CAZETR01; family Amesbacteraceae; genus CAYHIN01. Next base: position 2,266 of record CAYHIN010000059.1, on the reverse strand, counting down.
GATTTCATAAAGATCAGGGGTGCCCGGGAGCACAATCTCAAAAATGTCGACCTCGATATCCCTAAGAACAAATTAGTCGTTTTTACAGGTTTGTCCGGCTCAGGCAAATCTTCCATGGCTTTCGATACTATCTATGCCGAAGGCCAGAGACGCTATGTAGAGTCACTGTCTTCCTATGCCAGACAGTTTCTTGGCGTCATGGACAAGCCCGATGTAGATCAGATCGAAGGCTTATCACCAGCTATTTCGATAGACCAAAAATCAGTTTCTCACAACCCCAGGTCTACAGTGGGAACTGTCACCGAAATCTATGATTATCTGCGGCTTTTGTTTGCCCGAGTCGGCCATCCTCATTGTCCTATCTGTGGCCGCGAGATCTCCCAGCAGTCTTCCCAGCAGATCGTAGACCGGATTTTAGAATTGGCAAAATCAGAGATCAAAAGTTCCAAATCGGTCAGATACTTACTTTTGTCTCCCATTATTAGGGATCGCAAAGGAGAGTTTACCGATCTTTTTGCCTCACTTCGCCAAAAAGGTTTTACCCAGGTCAGAGTGGATGGCCGTATACTGGATCTGTCGGAAGATGTGCTACTACTCAAAAATAACAAACACACTATCGACGTCGTCATCGACCGCCTGGTGATTGACAAGGCTTCTTTAAAAGAAAACCCCTCTCCTGAATCAGGAGAGGGGCGAAGGGGTGAGGTACCTGGGAGGTCGGAATTACGTACGCGTTTATTCGACAGCGTCGAACATGCTCTCAAATTATCAGAGGGCATCGTCATCCTTTCAAAAGTCCTGGATAAGACTTTCGACATGCCCCAAAAGCCAAAAGAGATGGAAGATCAGCTTTTTTCCCAGCGCTTTGCCTGTCCAGTGGACAATATCTCACTGCCTGAGATCGAACCTCGCCTATTTTCTTTCAACTCGCCTCACGGCGCTTGCCCTACATGTACCGGCCTGGGGACTCTTCTCAAGATCGACGATGTCCTCATCATAAATCCCAGTCTGACTATAGCCGAAGGCGGCATCCTCCCTTATGCCAATACCTTTGCGTACGACTCCTGGTTCGCCCAAAAAGTCGGCAAATTTGTGGACTTACGAAAGCCTATCAAGGATCTCTCCAAACAAGATCTCAAAGAGCTGTTGTATGGCAACGAATACTTTGAAGGCGTGATTCCAAATCTGGAGCGCAGGTACAAGCAGACCGAGTCCGAGTTCATAAGAACCGAGATCGAAAAATATATGCGCAAAGAAGTCTGTCCTCAGTGTCAGGGCCAGCGTCTCAAGCCCGAGGCTCTCGGCATCACTATTCGAGACCAGTCCATCGTGGCAGTGACCACAAAGTCTATACTAGACGCCCTCGCGTTTGCAAAAGATTTAGACAGTCTATCTGGCTCAGAGATGATTATCGGCAAACCTATTCTCAAAGAGATAAAAGAGCGCTTGGGCTTTTTGGTCTCAGTGGGTCTGGAGTATCTGACTCTTGATCGCACAGCTACCACTCTGGCCGGCGGCGAGTCCCAGCGCATCAGGCTGGCCTCCCAGATCGGCTCCGGTCTCTCAGGCGTCCTGTACGTCCTAGACGAGCCCAGTATCGGTCTACACCAGCGGGATAACCAGCGCCTTATCGACACTCTTCAGCATCTGCGCGATCTGGGTAACTCTGTAGTCGTAGTCGAGCACGACTCCGAGATGATGCTCCAGTCAGACTATTTAGTAGACTTTGGTCCCAAAGCCGGCGAGCACGGAGGCAAGATCGTGGCCGAAGGCACCCCTCAAGAAGTCATTGCCAACCCCAACTCCCTGACCGGCCAATATCTCTCCGGCAAAAAGCACATCTCTGTAAACAGTCATCCTGAACGAAGTGAAGGATCCAGTACAAATAGCACGTTAAAAATCTCAGGAGTATCAGAGCACAATCTAAAAAATCTCGATGTAGAGTTTCCTCTAGGCAAATTTATTACTATTGCCGGCGTGTCAGGTTCTGGCAAATCGACTCTCTTAGTGGATGTCCTCTACCACGCCCTAGCCCGCAAATTTAACCCAGATCACAAAGAAAAGCCCGGAAAATACAAAGACCTTGTCATCCTGAGTCGCAGCGAAGGATCCAGTAATGATTTTTACAAACATCTAGACAAGATCATCATGATAGACCAGTCACCCATTGGTCGCACTCCCAGGTCAAACCCTGCCACCTACACCGGTCTCTTCACACCGATCCGTGAATTATTTGCTCTCGTCCCAGATGCCAAGATTAGAGGCT
>CAYHIN010000058.1:0-3803 GCA_964356705.1 uncultured Gammaproteobacteria bacterium | reverse complement strand
GACGAAGCTGCCCAGATAATTTCCGAGGCCGCCGACGCCGACGCCAATATTATTTTTGGAGCGGCGATTAACGACAAATTGATAGACCAGATGAAAATTACAGTTATCGCCACCGGATTTGACGAGACCCGCTCACGTCTGGCCAGTATGGTCACTCGCACGACTAGTAGACCTGTGCATACTGGCAGTCAGGCATCGACTGGCCTCGTTTCTGAGAAACCCCGCCACAGCCCCGCCCCTCAATTCAATCCTTCTCCTCAGTCCCAACCCCAGCAGACCCAATCAGATGACAATTCCGATGACTCATCCCAGCCCACAGACAATACTCAGCTTCCAGCTACCAACATGAACGACGACGACTGGGATATTCCCGCCTTCCTGCGCCAGAGAAAATGAGCGATGAACATCAGCCACCTCAAGAAACTAACGGGACCATTGAAGCTGGAGTTTGCGGAATTATCGCGCTAACCACACTTACCCTATGTTCAGCGGGTTACGAGTTCTTACGAGTAGTTGTATCAAAAGAAGCTCCAAATATATTTGCCTGCGCCATTCCTGCGCTTTTGTACTTTACTGGGATAATCGTATTCGCGGCCAAGACCAGGTCCGCCAATAAGAAATAGTCTAAACTAAATAAGTGGGAGAGTCGGGATACAAAGGTTTGCTAAGCTACAGGTTGGCTCAAATATCGTTCGACCTTACTTGGGAATTTGTGCCACTCTACTACAACCGAATAGAAGATTCTCGTCAAAGAGATCAGATGAAACAAGCTAGTAGGTCTCACAAGCAAAACATCGTCGAAGGTTCTTCAGAAAGAAGTACATCCACGAAATTAAAACTTTACGATGTAGCCAAAGCTTCTGCCATGGAACTCCTAGAAGATTACGAAGACATCCTTCGTCACGAAAGATTATCTCGCTGGTTAAAAAACGATCCCCGTTTATTTAAACTTCGTCGTACTATCGAATTCTCGCCTAATCCTTCTATTCCATCTTTTCCATCTATCTCCTCGGTCCTTTCTTCTCTGGGATTAGAGGGAACTAGGGGAATCAGAAGGGGAGATGGATCAAGGGAAATCGAATCAATCGTAAATTATCTAGTCGATCTTATAGTTCGAGGTGGCTATCTGTTGGACAGACAGATCAATGCCGTGGAAGATCTTCATCAAAGAGTTGGCGGCTATTCGGAAAATCTACTCAAAAAACGACTAGCATATCGACGCGGAACTCAGTAATGTATAATCAAGGCCAGCAATACTGAACAATCAATTCAGTGCCTGCCTGCCGGCAGGCAGGCATCGGGGAAGAACATCGAAAGATCAGTAGAACCCCACAAGTAATTAAGAAGCAATCAAGGTGGTACCACGTTTAACCGCGTCCTTGTACAATATATAGGAGGCGGTTTTTTATGTTTAAACCAGTTACACAACAAATCAACTTTCCATCACTCGAAGAAGAAATCACAAGATTTTGGAAAGAAAACAAGACTTTCGAAAAGTCAGTCGAAAAGCGGCCAGAAAGTAGGACGTGGACTTTTCTTGACGGTCCACCTTTTGTCACAGGGATGCCTCACTATGGCAGCTTACTTCCGCGTATTGCCAAGGATGTCTTCCCACGCTATTGGACAATGAAAGGCTTTCGTGTTCGACGAGTTTGGGGGTGGGATGGACATGGCCTGCCAATCGAAAACAAAGTCGAGACAAAGCTCAAAATCAAACGCAAAAAAGATATTGAAGAAAAGATTGGGGTTCAGAAATTTATTGAAGAATGTCTCAAGTATGTCGAAGAAACATCCAGTGAGTGGGAATGGTATGTTGATCGAATAGGGGAGTGGGTTGATTTTAAAAATGCGTACAAGACTTGGGACACACCTTATATGGAGTCTGTACTTTGGGTGTTCAGGCAAATTTATGACAAAGGCAAGATCTATAAAGGTATGCGCGTCTCACTCTATTGCCCACATTGTTCCACTCCAATCTCTAACTTTGAGGTTGCCATGGATTCTGACAATTATCAAGAAATTACAGAACCTGCCAATACTTACATGTACAAATTGAAGGATGAAGATTCCTATCTTCTAGCTTGGTCGACGACTCCTTGGAACAAAATTGCCACCAACGCCTTAGCAGTCAATCCAAATCTAGACTACATCCAGATTTTCCAACAGGACCAGCATTTAATTTTGGCAAAGAACACTGTCAAAATATTGAATGACAAGCCTTATAAGATAGAAAAGGAGTTCAAAGGGTCTGATCTTGTCGGCAAAAGTTTTGAACCTCATTACGACTTCTATTCTCAAAGTAAAAAGCCAGATGAGAAGAATTTTATTGTTGTAGCAGGGGAATTTGTCACAGAAGATGAGGGGACAGGAATAGTGACAATCGCAGCCTATGGCGAAGATGACATGGCAGTCATGAAACAGAACCACATCCAAATTGTTCTGCATGTCGATGACGAGGGGAATCTAAGGAGTGATGTTCCAAATTGGGCAGGCATGAATTATTTAGAAGTAAATCCCCTAGTCAACGAAGATCTCAAAAAACGAGGCCTACTCTATTCAGAATCTCCTCACACACACACCATCCCCACCTGTTGGCGTTGTCATACCCGTTTATTCTATGCTCCCCAAGATGCTTGGTATATTGATGTGCAAAGTCTCAAGGGACAAATGGCGAAAATCAATGAAGAAGTGAATTGGTTTCCACATCATTTCAAACACGGTCGTTTCCTGAATAGTTTGATGGCAGCCCCAGACTGGTGCATCAGCAGGAGTCGTTATTGGGGATCTCCAGTCCCTGTCTGGGAGTGTGAAAAATGTGGTGACCGATTCGTCCCCGAATCTATCAAAGAACTTGAGGGCTGGTCCGGTCAAAAAGTTATAAATTTGCACAAACCTTACATCGACGAGATTACAGGAAAATGCTCCAAGTGCGACAGTGTGTCACGACGTGTACCAGAAGTTTTGGATTCCTGGATTGAAGCTGGATCGGCCTCGTTTGCTGAGCGCCACTATCCCTTCGATGCATCTCAAAAATTGAATGACTTTTTCCCACCAGACTTTATTGTCGAATATACTGGTCAAATTCGTGCCTGGTTTTATGTATTGCATGTGATCAGTACTTCTATCTTCCAACAAAAAGCTTTCAAAAACGCCGTAGTAACTGGTGTTATTGCTGGCACCGATGGGCGAAAGATGAGCAAAAACTTCGGTAACTATCCCGACCCTCGGGAAATGTTAGAAAAATATGGTGGTGACGCACTTCGTCTCTATTTGCTTAGTCAACCCATAATGCGTGGTGAGGACATGCGCATTTCCGAGGAAGAATATAGAAATCAAGTACGCACCTGTATGCTAACTATTTGGAACGTCTACAATTTTTTCGTCACCTATGCAAATTTAGATAATTATGACCACACAAAAATATTTGAAACCACTTTGTCTGTATTAGACAACTGGATATTAACTAGGTTAGTAGAGACAACTGGAGTTATAACCAAATCATTAGAATCCTACGACACAGTAGAGGCAATCGAAAGTATAAAGCTATTTATTTCAGATATGTCTACTTGGTATATTCGTCGCAGCCGCGATCGTGTCGGCCCATCGGCCAAAGATTCAGCAGACAAGCATGCATTTTATTCAACTTGTCATCATGTTCTGGTGACACTTTGCCAGCTCATGGCTCCACTCACACCATTTATAACCGAAGAAATTTACAAAAACCTTACGGGGCAAGAATCAGTTCATCTCACAGACTGGCCAAAAGCAACCACTCTCACTCAGCAAGACTCACAACTTATCGA
>CAYHIN010000057.1:0-4034 GCA_964356705.1 uncultured Gammaproteobacteria bacterium | reverse complement strand
ACTCCCCAATCTCCTGCGGAATAGCCGCGTAGTTGTAAGTATCCGTCACGTTGAAATATCGCGACAGGATCTTTCGTACCACGGGTGCGGCCACGTTTGACCCCTCGCCTCCACCTTCCATAAGTACCGTCACAGATATTGTTGGGTTGTCCGCTGGTGCATAGGCAGTCAGCCACCCGTGCGTCTTCACCTTTCCGACCGTCCCATCAAAATACTCTGCCGTCCCGGTTTTACACGCCACCTGAGGCAAGAACCCAAACAATGGGAAAGCAGTCCCCCCAGGACTACATGCCTCTATCATTCCCTTTTTGATCACATCCAGCACTTCAGAAGATATCTGAACCTTCTCACACACATGATCACCAACTATGTGAGGTTTACACTTATCCCCCCCCGTAGCCAGAACGTTTGTCATCAGATTGACCTGCAAAGGAGTCGTCAACAGATCCCCCTGACCTATTGCCATGTGATATGTATTTCCCAAAAACCACTTTTCTCCTTTGGTTTTTTCTTTCCAATCTGGCGTGGCCACCAGCCCTCCCACTTCACCCGGCAGATCAATGCCCGTAAGATCTCCTAATCCAAATTTATAAGACCAATCCGCCATTACCTGAGGACTCGTCATCTCTCCGATCTTGTAGAAAAAAGTATCCACCGAATGAGCGAGTCCCTTTTCAAACCCCACAATCCCCTCAGTTCTGCCTCTTTTGGTAAACAGCCAGTTGGTATACGAAAAATCCCCCACTTTTATCACCCCATGATCCTCATATGTATACCCCAGATCCACTTTTCCCGAATCCACAGCCGCAACCATCGTAATCATCTTAAAAGTCGACCCCGGCGGATACACTCCAGAAATCGCCCGGTTAAACATGGGCAAATCATGGCTAGTCAAATAATCTGCGATCTTTGTCGGGTCAAACGAAGGTGAAGATACCAAAGCGAGTATCTCTCCTGTATTTGGGTCAGATACGATGACCGCTCCCTTCTTACCTCCCATCGCGTCCAAGGCTACTCGTGATAGCGCCCCATCGATACTTGTTTTCAGATCTGTCCCCGCCACCGGATTTTTGTTTCCCAGATCGCGCGAGAGTCCTCCCATATTGTCCACCTCAATTAGTTTTCCCCCATCTTCCCCCCTTAGCAGTTCTTCATATTGTAGCTCGAGGCCGGCTCGACCAACCAGATCATCAGCATCATATTTTCGCTCCAGGGATTTTATGAGCCCCACTTCAGTCTCACCTGCTCTCCCCAAAAATCCTGTGACGTGAGCCACTGCCTCTCCAAACGGGTACTCTCTTACATATGACTTTATTTCAATCCCATTATTCATAACCTGCCTGCCGGCAGGCATGGTTCCAGATTCATGATTCTTTGCGATCGCAAGATTGTTTCGATCAAAGATCGTCCCCCGTGGGGCGGACAACTTGATCTTTTTTACCCGGTTTTGATCAGACAGTACTCGGTATCTTTCTCCATAAAACCCCTGCAACACGACTAGTCTCACCCACAGCAACCCAAATCCTGCGATGACTATCATAATGAGCATCCACCCTCGCCTAAAATCTCTTTCCTCTCTCTCGTCCCCCACCTTGCTTCTCCTACTCATACTATCCCGCACCACAAAATCAGAAAAAGATACACCCGGGCGAAATCTTTTGTTCATATAAAGTTGATGGTAATTTTACCTCACTGTTGCAGCCGTAACTTTTTTGCGGATGCATTTGGACTGAGCCGCAGCGAGGGAAACGCGCAGCAAACAAAGTGGAGGCGAAACAGAAAAAATTACCTCAACCCACCAACTACTCTCACCTTCTTCAAAAGCCCTGGATCATCCAATACTTTTCCACACCCCCGCACCACAGCCGTCATAGGGTCATCTACCACATATACCGGCATGCGCGTGTCCTCACTCATTAGCCTCTCAATTCCTGGTATCAGTGCTCCCCCTCCAGCCAACGCCACTCCTCGCTCCAAGATATCAGATACCAGCTCCGGTGGTGTTTCTTCTATCAGATCTGCCGCAGCCGAGGTGATCTCGCGCAGAGTAGGCAGCATCGCCTCTCGCACTTCGTCAGAAGAGATTTTGATCGATCTGGGTAGTCCAGACTCAATATCGCGCCCGCGCACTACCATGTAGCGCGGGGTTTCAAACGCGGCCACATGCGCATTTCCCAGACTTATTTTTACTTCTTCGGCCGTCCGCTCACCCAAAAGCAGGTTGTATTTGAGTCTCATATAGTGGACTATCGCCTCATCCAGCTCGTCTCCCGCCACTCGTACAGATTTATTGATCACCACTCCCCCCAGAGAGATCACAGCCATCTCGGCAGTCCCCCCGCCGATGTCGATGATCATCACTCCTCCGGCTTCAGCGATGGGCAAGTTAGCCCCGATTGCCGCCGCCATCGGCTCTTCTATCAGAAAGCATTGTCTCGCCCCGGCAGTCAACGCCGCTTCCTGCACCGCCCGTCTCTCGACTTCAGTTACCCCAGATGGGATCCCAACGACCACTCGGGGCCTGGGGATCTTGGGTATCAATCTCCCAGACTCATGGATCTGAAGTATATAGTGCTTTAGCATCGCCTCCGTCGCATCAAAGTCCGCGATCACTCCGTCTTTGAGAGGCCTGATGGCCTCAATAGTTGCTGGCGTTCTCCCGAGCATCTTCTTTGCTTCTTCCCCAATAGCCAAGATCTGTTTTGTTTTTTTGTGACGCGCAACCGCTGATGGTTCCCGGATCACGATCCCCTTTCCTTTTACATATACAAGCGTATTGGCCGTTCCCAAATCAATGCCCACATCATGCGAAAGCAGTCCAAGAAGATAATTAATCATACTCAGGGGAATATAGGGTCAAAACCAAAAAACTACAAGGAGAAATCAATTAGTCGTCCAAATCGCCCAAGACTCTTCGAGGTCTTGCCAGCCCCAAAACGACAGCAGCATCAGGATAAGGTTCTGTTGCCAAGACAACTTTCCACTTATCTTCATCTCTTCCCCGAACCTTACCTTGATCACCATTTTCTGGTTGATACGTTCCGGCAGGCTGTGTACGAGTAACATCCCCATACTCCGTATGAACAGTTTTTGGCAACTCTTTAGACATACCAAAATATTATTCCTATTTTGCTACCTGTCAACACCCAATTTGCATTCTCATATATAATTAATCCAAGTGGGAACAGAATCCAATGACAAAAACAAAAAAGAACTTAGTCCTTCTTATCTAGAGCTGCTCCGTAGACAACGTCAAACCCAAGACCAAGCAACACTAGACGCACTGGTCGCTTCTCTCAGACACTCAAAGCCAAATTCCGATGGAATATTGGCCATCATGAATCAAATTGGCCACATGCAACTTCTGTACGATTCTGACTCCACGCAGACTCACGATTAAATAAGATTGACACCCCACTCTTCACAGAATATCATTGCCTCATGAATGGACCAGGCGATCATTTTGAAGAACATGAAGTAGCTCATATTAACCCAACTGAAATTCAAGCAGCGGCGGCAAGGGGAGATTGGACCGCAAACAATGCAGCTATTGACTCAACATTGGCTACTCCCCCAGCTCTTCCTTATGTAGAAACAAAACCCACTGTTGATGCCCGCGCTGAGGAAAAACAAACAGGAGCGGCAGCTCGCAGTGCCGAGGCGCAACAAGTCTTAGCCCCAAACAAAAGAATCCCTACCCAATAATCTTCTGCTAAACTATTCTTCATGTCCTGGCCCCAAAAAATAATTCGCTGGAGCTTCGCGGCTTTATTCACAGTTACTCCATTTGTCTTCACGAGTCTCACCTCAGAGCTCTTTGAGTTCAACAAGATGGTGTTTGTATATCTCCTCACGACCATCATCACCACGGCCTGGGTCAGCGAGATGGTCCTCCAAAAAAAGTTATTGTTCAAGCGCACTCTCCTCGATATCCCACTTATATTATTCTTGGGTTCACAGCTTCTCAGCTTTATTTTTTCTATCGACCCTCACATCTCCTGGTTTGGTTATTACAGCCGGTTCAACGGCGGCCT
>CAYHIN010000056.1:0-4093 GCA_964356705.1 uncultured Gammaproteobacteria bacterium | reverse complement strand
TCGTCCGTTGGGGTGTATAAGGTATCAAGTATTAAGTATCTTGTATCGAGTATAAAAAAGGCTCTTAAGTACGATACGAAGGTGATAGTTGAGGAGGAAGTAAAAGGGAGAGAGATCGAAGTTTCTGTCTTGGGTAACGAGGATCCGATTGCGTCTGTCCCTGGAGAGGTAATTCCAGTAGGTCATGAATTTTATGATTATGAAGCGAAGTATTTGGATGAAAATGGTGCTAGGTTGGAAATACCTGCGAAACTAATGGATGAGGTTAAAAAGAGATTAAGTAATGAAGCGATTAAGGCGTATAAAGTATTGGAATGTAGTGGGATGGCGAGAGTAGATATGTTTCTTACTCCTTCTGGAAAGATTGTGGTGAATGAGATAAATACACTGCCAGGGTTTACTAGTATCTCGATGTACCCAAAATTGTGGGAAGCGTCTGGATTGTCATATCCAAAACTGTTGGACCGGCTGATTGAACTGGCTTTGGAGAAGAAGAAGCAGAAGGATGGACTGAAGAGGAGTTTTAGATAGTTTTTATCTGGAGGGGTCCAATTTTTTTGGGTAAGTGTTTTTCGGTGGTGTAGAACTCTCTTGATTTGGACTCTATGGCTGATGCTAAATGAATAGCATCATGACCTTTGACTGTGGGGTAGTCACTTCTAATTTTGGCTGCGGCTCTGGCTACTGCTCGATCTATATTTACAACAGTGAAAGTGCCATTTGATGTGAGATATTCTTCATACTTTGCCAGTTCGTTTTCGAGCTGGGATGAATAAATTTTGACTAAAAATTCTTGAAAAACCAAGACTGAAATAGTTACTTGAGTATTATTTTGGGAAATCTTTTCTAATAGAAGATGACATTTTGTATGCAGGGGATTTGCAGGATCAAATGCTGAGATAAAAATATTGGTGTCTAGGCTGATTATTCCCATGTAGCACGTTGGTTTTTCAGGTATTTCACAGAGTCTGAATTAGCCCAGGGGTTTTTTAGCAATTTCAAGTAGTCATTGGGCCAATTTGTGGAAGGAGAACTGTCGATGGCGATAATTTTGGCCACTGGGGTATTACCCTTTTTGACAATCAGAACGTCGTTATTGTATCGCACTCTATTGAGATACTCAGAGATGTCGTTTCGAAGCTGAGATACAGAAATGGTATTGGTCATAGCATGACTATAGCAAATATTGTACGTCTTGTCAAGATATACGTTTTGTACGAATATGTTTGAATAGGCAATTATGATGAAAAAACAGAAGGATGGGTTGAAGAGGAGTTATAGCTAAGAAACTTGACATGTGTATGTACATGATGTACATTGTATTTGTGAACACTGTTTTTACAGCTACTGAGGCGAGGAGAAGGTGGTTTGATATATTGGAAGAGGTGAGTAGTAAATCAAAAATTGTTGGGGTTGTCAGGGAAGGTAGGTTGGTGGCTAGGGTGGTGCCTGTTCCCAGAAGGAGCAAAGATGAGATAAAGAGGAGTTTGGTCGGTCTGAAGTCTGTTCTAAAAAGGAAAAGGTCAACTGTGCTGAACACTCCTGTTTGGAGAAAGAAAGAGACTGCGTATCTGAAAAGAATTAGTGCGGGCAAGATGAGATGAGTGGAAATATAGTCCTGGACACCAATGTTTTAATCGAGTATGCACATGATCGGGCAGATTGGGTTGAAGATTTGGTACATGACCAGCCAGGGAGAGTCTTTATTCCTACTGTAGTTATTTCAGAATACTGGGCGGGGCAAGAAATGGATGACACTAAGAATGTGCTAAAGATGGACACCGCCTTGACCATGTTTGAAATAGTGGATTTCACTAAGCCAATGGCAGAGATGGTTGGAGAGTGGTTGAGACATAAGGCTTATGCAAGCGGGGCTAGTATTGTGGATTTGATGGTGGCTGCCACAGTGGTTCAACTGAAGGCTAAATTAGCCACTGGAAATAAAAAGCATTTCGTTGGAATCTTGCATAAGAACGAACTTTTTAGATAATTTTCACTTCGTAATCTAAGTCCAAGTCAAAATGCGTTTTGACATCCTTGCGCATGAGCTCGGCATAGTCGAATATTTCAAGACCTGTGGCGCCACCGAGGTTGATAATACAGAGTGGTTGTTTGGGAGCGGTGCTGACGTGACCGATGATTTTGCCGTTCCAACCTAATTCATCCACTAGACGGGCGACTGGGATTTTTACTAACTCTAGCTTGTTCAGTATTGGGTCATTGGTGTCTGGATACAACATCTTGTTAGTAGGATAGAACTGAAGGTCAGACACTTGAGATTGGAGCTCTTTTAGTTTGTCTTGGGTTACGAAGGGATTTTTGAAAAAACTGCCAGCCGTCCCGACTTTGTTCCAATCTGGTAATTTTCGAGTGCGAATGTTGATAACTGCTTGGGCTACTTGAGTTGGAGTGAAAGGGGGTTTTGTAAAGGTTGCTAGTTCTGTAATGAGACTATCTTTTTTACGGATATCTAAATAGGAAGTGTTTAGATCAAATTTTTTGGTCAGACGATAAGTGGCTGAGGTGATCAAGCAATCTTTGTAATCATCGCCGCAAAAGATACTACTGCGGTAAACAAAGACGCAATCTTGGGTCGCAAGAGTGTGAGATTTTTGTGTACGGATATCATAATAAGTAACTTGGGTTACCAGATCTCCTTGGTTTTGGCCGTAGGCGGCAATGTTACCTCTTACTGCTGCTCCTACTGTGCCTGGGATAAGAGCTAAGTTCTCTAGTCCAGACCAACCATTTGTTGATGTCCACATAACTAGATCGTGCCAGTTTTCTCCAGATGCGACTTCGATCTCTATAAAATTGGAAGTTTCTTTGATTATGTTTCGACCATGTAAATTTATTTTGACTATAGTTCCTGGAAAATCGTGAGTAAATAATATGTTGGCTCCCAGACCTAAGAATAAAAATGGCTCCGAATAATTTATTTCTGCGAGATCAGAGAAGGTGTTTATTTTTAGAAAATTTTTGGCCCAGGCTGGGACACGAAGAGTGTTGTAGTGGGTGAGATCAAGCATCCTTAGATTTCTTCGATGTGTGCACCTAGAGAATTGAGATTCTTAACAAAATTAGGATGACCTCGGTGGAGAGAGTCGGCATTTTTTATAATCGTTTCCCCGTCTGCGATAAGGGCTGCCATACACATGCTGATAACGGCACGAATAATATAAGGGGCTTCGAGAGTGGCGCCAACTAATTTGTTCCCACCTGCCACAATAACTCGATGAGGATCACACATAGTGAGGTCGGCCCCCATTTTGAGGAACTCTGAAGTCCAAAAGAGACCTGATTCATACATCCAGTTGTGAAAGAGAGCCGTGCCTGTGGGAGAAGCGAGAGCGAGCGGAATAAAGAGGGGAAGCATATCGACTGGGAGAGCAGGCCAGGGTTGGGCTCTCACAATCATGGTGGAGTTGGTTCTGCTAATTACGGGATGTTGGTTGGGATCTAATATGGCAGTGTCGTCTTCGTAACGGATGTTGATGCCAAATTTGGCAAATTCCCGATTGATGGATACGAAATGCTCGGGGATGGCGTTTCGAATGGTGATGCCTCCTGCGGTGAGCGCTCCCAAACTCAAAAATGTGCTGATCTCGTAGTGATCAGAAATCACATGATGATTTACGGGAGTTAAAGACTGGCCACCTTCTATTGTGAGTACGCTACTGCCTATTCCTTGGATTTTTGCACCACATCTATTGAGAAAGTTACATAAATCTTGGACATTTGGTTCGGTAGCAGCATTGAAAATAGTTGTTGTACCTGAAAGACTGGTCGCGAACATGATAACGTTTTCGGTAACTGTGGGGCTGGTTTCCAGAAGCCAGATCAGTCCTGATTTTGCATTGGAGGCGTCAAGAGTAACGTGATTATTTTCTGTGATTACTTGTACTCCAAGATCTTGGAAAGCTTGATAATGTGCATCGATGGGTCTGACTCCTAGTGTGCAGCCGGCGGGTTGCTCTGAGCTTTCGGCCTTCTTGAAGCGGGCCAGAAGTGGTCCCCAGAGAAGGGTGGTGCCGCGGATACCTTTGGTCGTGGCCAAGCCCTCTTGGCTCACTGAATTGTGTGTGACTTGAGA
>CAYHIN010000055.1:0-4239 GCA_964356705.1 uncultured Gammaproteobacteria bacterium | reverse complement strand
AACCATGAGTGACAATGAAGCACCCGATGCGTCTGGGTTATCGCCAAAAGATAGATTGAATAGGCTTTGGAAAGCAGCATCTCCTGACAAGAATGGAAAGATTGATATAAGGAAATTGGCTGAGGAGGGAGACTGGCTTAGAGGTACTGATCAAATAGGTCCCCAGCTGCCTCTGTCTGACGACCCAGCTGCCATACGAGCTGCTGTGATTAAAACAGGTGGAGAACTGCAGGCGATTTTACCAACCCTCAAACAGGCCGAAAGCGTAGTTACTGGTAAAAAAGGTGAGGTTGTCCAAACCCCAAATGACGAAGAAGAAAGGCAAAAAGCAACAAAGTTGCTGCAGGAAATAAGAGATTATGTCTCCCACAAAAAAGGTGTTACCAAAAAGAAATCTGAGGATCCTAACGGGGAAAGAGAAAGAAAAAATGAAGTCGTGGAGTTCGCAGAGTCTCTTGCTGAAAATGATTCAAGGTTTAGGACGGTTTGGGAGAGGCTAAATAATTTGACCTTGATGGAAGATGAGGCTTTGTATAGAGACAGAGCTACTATTGCCGGAATACTTAAAAATGCCTCTACCATAACTCCAGAACAATTGAAATCAGGATTAGACCGACTTGAACACGATCGATTAAAAGAAGCTGCTGAAAAAGGTATTAGAGTTGAGATAACTAGGATTAAACAGGAAGCAGAAGCGGAAAAAGGGAGAATGGCGGAAGAAGCAGAGAGAAATCGGAGGGCTGAGGTGATGAGAAAGAGGTTGGGAGATATTAAGACTTTGGAGGAATTCATTAGCTTGGGACTTGGCGAGGGAGATGAAGCAATAAAAAGAGCTGCGTTTCTGGCTGGTGGACAAAGAGAGCTTTATCACACCGAGGCACAGGCACAAGATGGATATTGGGTAAGTCGGGTAACTGAGGAAGACCGTAAAAAATTTAGTCTAGATAAAATTTCCGATCTACGACTGAGGGGTAAGGTACAAGAATGGCTTGACACCTGGAAGAAAGAACAAGATGAAGAACGGAGGCGAGATGCGGAAAAATTGCGGAGCTGGATGATGGAAAATGTGGTTGGGCCCAAACTGGTACCTGGATCCGAAAGAATATCTCGACTCTTGGGCAGAGACACTGTTTTGACGAAACTATATGGCGAAGACAAAGCGGATAATTATGCGGAAAAATTGGCTACCAAAATTGACACGATACAAGCTGAGTCTAGAAAAGACCTCGGTCGTATCAAGAGAGCAAAGCTGCATGGCTGGCAAGAGGATAAGATCGACAGAAAACGCGTTGCCCGCGGCGAAGGAACTGTTGACGAATTCGAAGGATGGATAGTAAGACAAGTGAATGAAGTGGGAAGAATAGATACTTTGGTAGCAGAATCTGTTTTGGAAGCACAAAGTATTTATTTAATTGACAAAGGAAAATCTGGATCTGGAACTTTTAGTGTCGAGACTGCTAGGAGAAAAAATGTCGCAAACGTGGTGGCGGCTTTTTTGCAAAGACGACAGGGCGCTGAAATAAAGATCACCGAATATGATCCCGGGGTAATAGGATTGGCAAGGAAACACCTTGAAGAAGTAGGATTTTCAAAAGAAGAATTGGAGGATGGGAAGTTCAGAGAACTGGTAGTGGGAGAGAAATATCAAGCCCGGGAGATATTGCGAGCACAATTCTTGAAGAATCGTAAGGATGAAACCCAGCTGATTAGCCATGAAATTGAGGCCTCGGCTAACAGATCAAGAGGTTCCTGGGTGGGAAAACTTGCCGAGAACGTAGCTTATAACGTAAACAACCATAGTAATGAGTCATCGACGATCAGGTTTTCTCGCAGCGAAACAAGTGGTGGAGTTAGCGAGGGCCTGGAAGCGGTGAACGAGTTTGTTGATAACGTCAGTGGAAAATTGTTGGATGATGAGTTTGTAGCCGCTTTGGGGATATCTGACGAGCTGATCGGGATAATGACCCCAAGTGACTGGGTAAGTGTAACAACTGCTATCGTCCGGGGCAGGATGGGAATGGGAACGATCAACTACTCCGAAGTGGAAGGACACAACTATCAAGGCAAGAGGGCCAGGAGTTTGGGGGATGGTGAGGGAGGGAGAATTGATTCGATGATTCTTGATGTGGTGACCCAGGCATATTTAACGGGGTTCATGTTAAGGACGAATTATAATCGCGATAGAAATAAAGTCAGTTCTGAAGTATGGAAGAGAACATTTGGGGAGAGTGAAGAAGAAGCAAGGAGAGCTGCTGCAATACTTGCTGGCTAGTCGATGCCTTATTTACACGATGCTGCTGTTTTGTAATAGACTGATTTTGGACTTGAGTAGGTGGTTTTTTTGGTAAACGTGCTGTACGACTTGATCCTATAGCGGTAGGTGGTCGATGAAACGACAGTGGTGTCGGAATACAACAGGTTTTGAGTGGATGAGATCTGGGCGAAGTTTGAACAGAAAGTACCCTTGCATCTCTCGATGGTGTAGTTCGAACTCTTTCCTGTACTAGTCCAGCTCAGAGTCGCCTTGCCACAGCCGACTGCAATGCCCGTGATCACGGGGGTCGTAGCAGAGATTGGGGTTGGGGAAGGTGGTCGAGCGCTACCGCAACATTCGAACGCGCCACACATGACAGTCCCTGGGAAATATCCCTCGTCTGCACAAGTGGTGTGACCCATCTCCCTATGGCAAGACTGTCCTAATGGACATGATGGTAAAGTGACAATGGTTGGAGTTGCAATTGGTCGGACGCCACCACAACATTCAAATGCGCCACACATGGCAGTCCCTTGGTAATACCCTTCGTCTGTACAAGTGGTGTGACCCATCTCCCTATGGCAAGACTGTCCGGATGGACATGATGGTAAGACAGAGGTTGGGGTCGGCACTATTACACAGGCTTCTGCTCCCTCGCTGCACCATGCATAAGACGCGCATTGATATCGAACAACTCGCGTACCAGTTGGGTCGCATTCGTCGATGTATGACCTTGCTGGAACGACTTGAAAATCTGTGTAACAACCAATGAAATCGCCGGGGATGCAAATGACAGGGGCGGTCGTAGGAAGTGGGCCTCCACAGCAAGTTCCTGGCTGGCCGTTTTGACTACAATTGCCTAATCCTGGCTGGCGGCCAGCGTCTTCACAATCTAATATGCCGACGATGCAATCGTGGTTACTTGAACATACATTTGTTCCGCCGGGTGGCGAGGTTGGAGTGGGTGAGATTTCGTGGTTCCAGGTACAACCCCCGGTTCGGGTCCAGCCATTAGCAGTGTTGCAATAATTACCCTGAGTATTGTTGCCTCCTGTACAAGTTACTTCTTGAGGGCTGCTGTAGTTTGAGCATTGATATGTAAAGGGGCCTCCATAACTTGCACAAATACTACTGGTGCAGGTACAAGTCCAAGAGCCAGTGCATGAGTAAGAATCGGCGCGGGTGGTGAGAGATAATTTTTCCGGACGACTGATGAGAATGATGCCAGTCGCCAGGCCAATGATCGAAACGATCATGAAGAGGAATTTTAGGTCAAACCGGTGCACCAATTTATATTAACCACTTTTGGAAAAATTTGCTAGACTGGAAATACTATGCAGAAGCATCATGAGCTAGTGAGATACTTTTTGCTATTTGGGGTGAGTGTGGTGTGTACTCTGAGTGGTTTTTTGATAGGCAGATATACTACCTCCAAACAAATGATCGTAAATACGGTAGTCGTGACTCCGACACCTGCTCCTGAAGTTGAGCTACCGGAGCCTACCAATACTGGTCCCGCCGCCGTCATCCAATATAAAAACCGACCCGATTGGAAAACATTTACTGACAAACTGGGTGGATACTCGATCCAATACGACAATCAACCTAAGGGCATATTTAGCACCAGACAAGAGCTGGGTGAATATGCTTATACAAATACTCTAAAAATACTGGAGTGTCATTTGCCAAGGGGGGCAAATGAAGAAAATAGATTTTGTCGTGATCTATATGGTGTAGAGCTATATACAAACTATGCGGGATCGAGAAGAGTGTGGCTGGCTGAAGTAAAAGTAAGACCTACAGGATGCACGAGGTATTATCAAGACCTGAATGTCGCTGGGAAAAATGCCTTGGTGGCGACTAGTAACTGCGACTCTTGGGGAGAGACTTTTGTGGCGATACCTAACGGCGAACAGATGATAGTGTTCTCAACATCTGGATATATGCGAAACGACTCGACGGGAGAAATAGTCTTGCAAGATTTC
>CAYHIN010000054.1:0-4553 GCA_964356705.1 uncultured Gammaproteobacteria bacterium | reverse complement strand
CTAGGACTTTTTCGAGAGTTTGGGGAGTGTACTCTTCGTACACGAATTTTTCGGATTTAATAGACTGAAAGAAGGTGGAGAATTTATCCTTAAAATAAAGACAAATAACCGGCTTACCTTTTTCAAGAGCAATTGTGACTTCGTGGCCGATGTTTAATGTTGAAGGGAATGAAGCTTCGGCAATAACGATATCAGCATCTGATATCCATCTTTGGACTTGTTTGTAGTGCTCAATATTATGTTCCTCGGAATACTGTTTTATATCATCGAGCGACCTTTTTGTAATGTGTTGATGAACCACCTCGTGTCCCAACTTTTGTAAAATCGCGATGATTTGCTCATAGTGTTTTCCATACTCCTCTTTTTGAGCAATTGCGGCGGTGAAGTAGATGTTCATATTTTTTCTACGAAAAAATTTATAAAAGCTGGCCTATCAGATACAGGGTGTGTATGAATTTGGACAGACAATGTAGCTAGGTCTGATTTGGCGAGAATTCTGTCTATTTCTGATCTCAAGATAGTAGTATTATAACGTTTTCCTCCCACTAAATCTTCAGTGTAGTATACATGCCCATCATTTTGCCTGAATGTCAACAAAGCAATTCCATGTCTACGGAGAGTTCTTGAAAAGCCAAGAATTGTGTGTTGAAGCTCGGATTTTTTAACATGGGAAAGAGCTGACTCGCAAAATATTCCTGAAAAAAAGTTATTTGGGAAGTTGAGGTTTCGTAAATCGGCTACTTCTATTTTGGCTGACTTGCAATATCTTTTGGCTAGTTTGACCATATTGGGAGAAATGTCCACGCCTACACACTCGATACCTTTTTTTGAGATGACTTCCATATCACGGCCTGAGCCGCATCCTGCGAATAGAATTGGACCGTCGAGTTTGAAACTTTCGTAGTAGGAGAGGAAGGGATCAATGGTGAAGGGTTTGGCGTGTTTGAGTGCGTAGGGATGTCGTTCAAAGTGGGTGACATAGTCGAGCGCATGCTCGTCGTAAGTTTTTTGGGTGGTTTCGATCTCTTGATCGGTTAGGTCGGTATCACTTGTGAAGCTAAAATCGGCCATAGGGCAGAATTATATCAAGCTTAGCAGGTTTGGGGGTATGTAGCCAGTGAGTATTGCTATGGGATAGTTGCATGGCTGAGCGTATGTGGCATAATTGATCGATGGTTCCTACTAGTCTACAAGGTGTTTTGTGGTCGAAGAGAGTCCAACATTTGGACTTGGAGAGGGATGACCAATATATAATTCATCAAATATTGGGATATGGGTCTTTGGATGATATCAGCTGGCTTATAAAAACATATGGTTTGGAAAAGGTAAAAGATGTGTTTGTCAGCAAGCCTTTGAAGATTTATTCTCGGTCAGCGTTTAACTTTGCTGTAAAAATGATATTGGATTTGCCTTTTGGAGAACTAATTTTGGAAAAGTATGACCAAACTACACTTAGACGTGCTGGATAGAACCAGATCGGAAACGTGGCAAAAGTTGGGACCACTTTCTAAAAACGGGGCGGTCTTGGGTGGTGGTACTGCAATCGCATTGCAGATAGGCCATCGAGTTTCTGAGGACTTTGATCTGTTTTTGAATCATCCAGTTGGCGAGCCAGAAAGGCGAAAGGCATTTGAGATTTTGATTCGGCCGGTGTTTAAGCAGCTTGATAATCCCGATCAGATGACTTTAATTTCGGGGTCAGGAGTGAAGCTGACTTTATTGTACTTTCCGTTTCCACCCATTCATGAATTAATACAGACAGATGCCACCTCAATGTTTGACTTAGCAGATTTGGCGAGCAATAAAGCTTATGTAATAGGTAGAAGGGGGACTTGGAGAGACTATGTCGATTTGTATTTTTTGCTGAAGGAGGGATTTGTGACCATGACCCAAGTAGTTGATGAAAGTAGCCAGAGATTTGGAGACGAATTCGGACCTAAATTGTTTCTGGAACAGCTGGTATATACCGCCGACTTGGGCAAGATGGAAGTAGGTTTTTTGAGAGATGAAGTTTCGGAACCTGAGATTGTGAGGTATTTTGAGGCTGAAGTGAAAAAATACCTTATGTAGCCAGTGTGTATTGCTATGGGATACTTTCGAGCCTATAATATGACAAGTTAGCTTTACGGCCACTTTTTTGTGTGGTCCTAAACTAAAATCTTGCCCTCAAGTTATGTGGAATTCACCAGATAATAAGGGTTTTTTGAGACGTGCGATGGATGCGTTTACGATTGCGTCTCTTATTGCTACTTCTGCTTGCGCAGGACCAGTTCATTCAGTTGGAGAACAAGAGAATGGACAGGGTGGTCAGAATTTTACTGAGCAGCAATATAAGGATGCCTACAAAAAAGCCATCGAGAATGAGCTTGCGGGCTTAGAATTTGAGGTAAATGGTGTGAGGGCGGGTGGTGCTGATGTGACAAAAGTTTCGGAAAGTTTATCGGTTTCAGGTTCGTTGACTGCAAGTAGTGTTCGCATTAGTGAGATCACAGTGGTTGAGGACAACGGCGAGGCTCATAGTTTGTGGGGTGTGACACCAAAGACTTTGAACGGAATGGATGCGGAAACGTTTTTCTTGGTTCTTGATGATGTTGGTGTGACGGAGGAAGGGGAGACGCATACTCAAGGTTTGTTGCTAAAACGTGTGGAAGGCACGCCTGTAATCAAACCAGTCAGAGATGCATCGGGAAACATGGTTGTTGCAGCAGACGTGTGGAGTAAGTATGGAAAAGTGGTGTCTGCTGAGATACGTTTTGATGCAGCTGCTAATTCAAATAATAGAGGATCACTCGTGGAAGACCTGTTAAATTTGGATGCGGGCGATGTCTATGGCCAATCCCTTGATGTTACTCAGACTCCTGTACCTACTGAAGTATTCACTGTTACCTCTGAGCCAACTCCTTTGCCGACGGCGACGCCGGAGCCTGAGCCTACGAGCGCTCCGACGCCAGAGCCGACAGAAACTCCAGACATGAATGAATTATTTAAGACAGCCTGTGGGAGTTTTTGGTGGAAGTCAGATGTGGCCAGTCTTGGCGGAGACAGGCTGCCGACTGGAATTGACTCGGATCGGAGAGTTTATGATTCTAGAGGTGGATACAAGTTTGAGTATGGTATTTTTTGTGTGAAAGGTGCAGTCGTGAACCCAAATAATCACGGTACTATTTTGGTAACGGTTGTAGCGTTTGACATTCGAGGATCAAGACACGAGTTCATACTAGAATCTGGCATGAATAATTTGGTTTCATTAGGGATTCCAGTTGAAAATGGAGCTAGTTATTCTCTTTTGAGTCCAGAGAAAGCCGTAGAGGCGATAAATGATCGTGTTGTTTCGGGACGTGCACAGTTGTTGGCCGAACTTATAACGGTACACCCGACCGAGGCGATAGACGCTGTTGCTACAGAGGAATTATTAAATGGATTGCTATTAGGAGATGAGTTTCCGGATACTGAAAATAATTTTCCTGTGATAAATTTGCAATTTATCTAACTAAGCAGGTTGACTTCTTTGTGTGGGTGAACTACTCTAAGAGAGTGATTAAAATCGTGCTCGCGTGGTGTTCGTTTTTTTTGATTTTGGGATTGTCGATGTGGTTCTTTTTTGGTAGGGGTAAGCCATGTGAAAAATATATACAGGGGGCGGCTTTTGAAAATAAAGATTGGTCGTTGGTGACGGTGACCGCTTGCTATGAGGGGGATGAGGTACGTTTTGACGAACAATCTAATTCATTGGACTTTAATTTGGTTTTTTATGACAAATATGGTTTTGGGCATAAGTATCCCGTGAGAATGGGATGGATTGACAATCAGGGTAAAAGAGTAAATCCAGCTGTTTGTCTAAATGAAGCAGTTGGTAACAGTTGTAATTTCATCGATACATCGAACTTAATGGAGAGATTGAAACCGGGGAAGGTGGGTGTCGATGTGATTGTTAGTGAGAGAACTGGGTGGGATAGCATGGAATATATAAATAACAATTCTAAATTCTTGAATGAATTTAAGAATGCTGTAATGGGAAATGGCTTTTTCTCCGTTTTCTCGAAACGAATCTCCCTGCCTGTCTTAATGATTACGCTTTATGAGTAAGGGTATAATTTTTGTAGTTGGTTTGTTGGTTGCTCTTTTTACACCCGGAGTGATAGGAGCGCAGGGATTTTGTGGAATTTCGGGAGGGTACCAGGCTACGGTGGGTGTTAACGCTAAACGATGTGTTCCATCCGGAGGCATATTTATTTGCGATAACAATGGTGCCTGGGCGTGTAACGGTTCATTCGCGTGTAACGTTTCGGGTTATGGTGCGGGGTGTAATGTGACCGCTAATCAGTCAGGTTGTACAGTATCAGTTTCAGCTAGTTGTGGGTTAGCCACTTGTAACAACGATTGTACTATCACGAATGGAGGAGCTACTTGTAATCCATCGCGACAATCAGTCTCTGCGTCCTGTTGGGTGAATCAGCCCGCTCCCACGAATACCCCCGGTCCGGGGCCGACGAGTCCGCCGAGTGCTACAAACACCCCCGCGCCGTCGAACTGTACTATCCAGGGGAGAAAAG
>CAYHIN010000053.1:0-4768 GCA_964356705.1 uncultured Gammaproteobacteria bacterium | reverse complement strand
TGTGATTATTATATCATTTGTAACTTTTGGCCTGGAGGGTAAACAACTTGGCATATTCACCTTTTTGCTTCATAAGATCGACATGTATCCCTTGTTCTACGACTACCCCGTTATCCATCACAATTATCCGATCAGCGCGTCTAACTGTTGAAAAGCGGTGGGAAATAAACATAATGATCTTGTTTTTTCCTAACTTCAAGATTTCGTGAAATATGTTTTCTTCTGCTACTGGATCAACGTTACTAGTTGGCTCATCTAGTATTAAAACTTCACAGTCTTTGAACAATGATCTTGCTAATCCGAGTCTCTGCCATTGCCCAGAAGACGGGACAACACCCTTTTCAAAGTCACGGGATAACGGGGTTTCGTATTTTAGATCCAAACTATTTATCCATGAGTCCAAATCTACCATTTTGGCGTATTTTTCTATCTGCTTGAGATTTGCAATCTGTGAGATGTTACTCATCCCAATACTTTCTCTGACTGACATACTATATCCTTCATAATCTTGAAATAAGACAGACACTTTTTTCCAATATTCTTCCTTGTTTAGACGAGAAACTTCATCTCCATTGATGCTTATGACTCCCTTGGTCGGTTCGTAAAATCCACACAGCAATTTGACCAAGGTGGTTTTACCTGCGCCATTTTTTCCTACAATTGCCACGTTTTGACCGGGATTGATATCAAAACTCACGCCTTTGAGAATCCAGTTATCAGAACCTGGATACTTGAACCAGACGTCGTCAAACTTTATCGCAATCGGTTTTTCTTTTAATCTGACTCCTTTGCCAGAAAAATAAGGCTCTTCCAGTCCCAAGAACCAAACTAGGTCAGTGAGATAAAAGTGACTTTCATATAGCTCCAAAAAAGCCCCAATGAGAGAAAAAGAATGTGACTTGAAACTAGAAACAGCTCTAACATATGCCTGAGCAGATCCAACCGTAATTTGACCAAGAATAGCTTTTAGAGCAAAAAAACCGTTAAGAGACAGAGCGATGATCTCGTCGAGAATACTAGCTCCCATAGCCCATTTGCGTCGGCTTTGACTTTGAACTCTTCTTTTTGAAATAATCTCTTCCCAAAATTCAGAAACTTTTTGGGAAAGATACTGGCTTACGTTCAATAATCTGCCTTCCATATAAGACCTGGGACGAGACAAATAAGACGAGTAAAATCCGCGTTTCTTGAGAAGGGGGGCCAATACTTTATCTAGTTCGTAACCTTTTTTGATAAAGACTCGCTCTACTATTACGGTGGGCAAAAGAGACACTAGCGAGATGATAATTATTAAAGGTTGAGTTAAAAAGATAGAAAGTGAAGACAAAATACCTGAAATGTGACGCGGTGAGGAAATAAAGTTATCTGTAATCTTGGTAAGCTGACTTATGGAGTCTGATTGGACCCGTTGATAAATATCTTTGAATTTCGGGTCTTCGATTGTCGGTACTCCAACTCTGGCATATTTTTCACCAATCATGATTTCGGCCAGCTGATTTTTTCTCCAATGTAATATCCGAGTATAGTAACCAGAAGTGCGTCGCGCGACTGTCTCAAAGGAAAACAAGAGAGCTTTTCCTACTAAAATCAGACCGATGGTGCGGATTGCACTGGATGGATCAGGAGTTTTTACATTGGCTATTATTGTGTCAAGAAATGCTTTGTCTAAAAGGACATTGGGAATAATTACGGTACTAGATGCAGCATTTGAGATTACGGAAGAGAGAAAAGCCTTTTTGTCAGCTTTCCATAAGAACCCTGCGGAGAACTTTATAATAAACCAGATCTGACCCAGGGCTGAGAAATTCTTCTTCATGCGCTTAATCTAATTAGACCGTATCTGGCAGTAAAGAACAAGTCTTGTGTTTTCTAATTTCGCACTTACTTCGGAAGAATGGTGTCTTTGCCCATGTATGGGCGGAGAGCATCAGGAATGGTCACTGAGCCATCGGCATTTTGGTAGTTTTCCAACACTGCGATCATGGTTCTGCCGATCGCTAAGCAAGTAGCATCATTCATATGAACGAGCTCGATCTCACCACTTTTTCTCCTGACCCTAGTCTTGAGTCTACGGGCTTGATAGTCCCCCATTAGATCTGCTGTTTGGGTCTCTCGGTAAGTGTTTTGGGCTGGCATCCAGGTATTGATGTCCAGCTGTCTTGCATCTGGCCCACCCATGTCCCCGGTACAAATAGCAATGACTTGATACGGTAAGTTTAGTTCTTGCATGATCTCTTCTTGGATTGAAACGAGAAAGTCTTGTTCGTTGCGAGCCTCTTCGGCTACTGTGAAACACTCCATTTCCACTTTGTCGAACTGATGAACACGGAGCATGCCTTTTACATCTTTCCCATAGGAACCAGCCTCTCTTCTGAAACAACTGGAAAATCCTACATATCTTTTTGGGAGATCCTTTTCATCTAAGATCTGATCCATATGGAGTGGTCCTAACGTGTGCTCCGCGCTGCCCACTAAATACAAGTTGTCTTTTGGCATGAAATATCTTTCTTCCTCCTGGCCTGGATCCAATCTGGCCATTCTTACGAACACCTCTGGGGTGATCATGACTGGGGGAATCACTGGAACAAAACCTTTTTTGGCTAACTTTTGGAAAGCGAACTGAACTAAGGCGATCTCCATAAGGGCGAGGTCACCCATGAAATATCCGAATCTGGCTCCTGATATTTTTCCTGCAGCTTCGATGTTTATTACTCCCAAAGCTTCTCCCAATTCAATGTGATCCTTGGGTTTGAAATCAAACTTTTTTGGGGTGCCCCAACTGCGAATAACCACATTTTCTGATTCATCCTTACCAACTGGAATATCATCGAAAGGAATATTTGGAATCTGACGCATAACTATGTCTAATTTTTCCTCTACCTCTTTGAGTTCGGGCTCTAATGCCTTGAGCTTTGTTTTTATCTCCTTACCCTTCTCAAGATCGTCTTTGGTAAGCCCATTGCGCTTCGAACGAAGACTTTCGATTTCGAGCAACAGTTTTCGCCTGCGTTCATCCAACTGAATGGCTTCGTCGACCTTTCCAGGATCATAGCGCTTGTTTTTTGCAGCCGTTTTTACTAGATCTGGTTGTTCACGAATGAGTTTAATGTCCAACATATGGCTATTGTATACTTCAGCCTGAAGAAGTGCCAGCTGAAGCGAGAGTAGTGTATCACTAGGTTATTTACATAGTTGTAACGGTCGTTACAGTTGTGTAAATGGCCTTGATATCGGTATTAAAGGCCGATATCTGAGTCAATTGACTGCATCGCATTGAGAGCGATGCCGACAAACTCTGGCAAGGGAATGCCGAGCTTTTCCTCACACAGACCGATCTGAGAGCGGTCGACGGCTTTGGCAAATTCTTTTTTGGGAAACTTCTTGAGAACTGACTCGACTGATAGATCCGCAATCTTTTTGGTGGGAGACACGAGAGTGCAGGCGACGATGAAACCGGTGAGCTCGTCGCAAGTCTCCAGAGCCCATTCCATGGGGCCTTCTAGATCTGCCAGACCAGTGTGTTTGGTATTGTGGGACATGAGAGCGTGGCGGAAACGCTCGTCGTCTACTCGCTCCAGAGTCAGGACAGTATGTCTCTCGGGCGTATCCTTGGTCTCTTCCCAATCTGAATCGTGGATGATACCCAATATCTCCCAAACTTCGGGGTCGCCGCCTAATTTAGTCGCTAGTGACTTCATCACAGCACCTACTGCCAGACAATGCCTGCGCAAATTTTGGTTTTGGATATGAGTGTTTAGAAGCTCGAGGGCTTGGGATTTTGTAAGACTCATAGGACAAATAGGACAGATAAGTCAAATAATTAAGATCACTTTCTTTGTTCACCATCCGGTCTGAGTGTGGGAAAGAGAAGTATTTCTTTGAAAGTCCAGGTATTGGTGAAAAACATGGTAATCCTGTCCATGCCGATGCCGATGCCACCCAAGGGAGGCAGGCCATACTCCATAGCTTCGAGAAAATCCTCGTCGGTCTGCTGGGCTTCATCGGTCTCACGGCGAACGGCTTTTACATCGAATTCAAATCTGTCGCGCTGAATCTGGGGATCGGTCAGCTCGGACCAGCCGTCGACTATTTCTTTGCCGCCAATATATCCTTCAAAACGCTGAACCCAATCTGGTCGATCTGGATGAGGCTTGGAAAGAGGGCTAATGTCTGCCGGATAATCCAAAACAAAAGTGGGCTCAATGAGAGTGTCCGAAATCTTGTCATCGAAGATCTGAAAGATGGTCTGACCTTTGGTCTGGCCTTTTATCTGTGAAATATGGTTTTCCCCACAATATTTTGTAAGCTCTTCTAAAGACATGTTGTCTGCATCTAGACCTAATTTTTCTTTAATTAGATTCAACATCGTGACCCGGGGCCATTTGCTTCCTATGTCTATGGAGTGATCGCCGACTTTTATTTTTGTGATACCGTACAAGGCGTTTGCTAAATGTTTGAACAGTCCTTCGGTGACATCCATGACCCGATGGTAATCGGCATAGGCTTCGTACCACTCCAGCATAGTGAATTCGGGGTTGTGAGTCTGGTCTATACCTTCGTTTCTGAAGTCACGCCCTATCTCGTAAACTTTGTCATAACCGCCGACTACTAATCTTTTTAGATACAGCTCAAAAGCGATTCTAAGATAATAATCCTGATCCAAAGCGTGCATGTGAGAGATGAATGGCTTGGCATTGGCCCCTCCATATAATGGATGAAATACCGGAGTCTCTACTTCAAAAAAACCGAGAGAGTCTAAATAATTGCG
>CAYHIN010000052.1:0-4837 GCA_964356705.1 uncultured Gammaproteobacteria bacterium | reverse complement strand
GTATGTAGGCTTGAGGCCAAGTACTGAGCAGAAACTAGCAGGACATCGAATAGACCCACCAGTGTCCGTCCCTCCCGTAACCATAGCCAGGTCTGCGGCAATTGCTGCTGCCGATCCACTGCTGCTGCCACCGGCTACATAATCTGGGTCCCAGGGGTTGCGAGTGGGACCGAAGTCGGAATTTTCGCCAGTACTGCCGTGAGCCCAGGCGTCGCAGTTTAATTTGCCAAGCATGATGGCTCCCGCTTCGCGATATTTTTCCACCACGGTGGAGTCGTATTGGGCGATGTGATTGTCTAGGACTTTGGAGGCTGCGGTGGTGCGAACGCCTTTGGTCATATAGATATCCTTGAAGGCCACTGGTACTCCAAATAATCGCTTGTGATCTAAAACAGAAAGGTCTTTTTTTAGCTCAAGATCTTGATTTTTTGCCAGAGTGAGAGCTTCATCTTTGGTTATGGTGAGATAAATGTTTAATTTTGGATTGTATTTATCGATACGATCTAGATACCAACTGACGACTGACGATGGAGTAAGGTCACCTGACCTATACAAAGAATGGAGAGAAGCGATGTCTGTCCAGATCTTAGTCATTGGCAAAAACGGCAGGGACCTTAAAATAATCTGTCTCAAGCTTTAGACAATCCCCTATCTTGTCTTCCCGAGTTGAGTTTTTGGTTTCAATGGACTGGCTAGTGGGATCAACCTTAGAAGTGTCGACTGACTGAAGTTGGTCTACATAAGTGATGATGTGCTCAAGTTGGATAGTAAACTGAGTTTTTTCTTCGGGCGTAAGAGGAAGGTTGGCTAGTTTTGCGACGTGTGCAACATCCATGGTGACTCAAGTTTAGCACCGTCACGGTCTTTTGATAACTGCACGACTGCCACTGCCACCAATAATGTAGTATTCATCCGCTGTTCGTACTCGAGAACGATGACCTCGGCAGAGTCTCGTTGAGCCGCGCTCAAAAAATCATCGATGGTCGATATTGCTTCAATATTAAAATCTTATCACTATTCTCACAAGTGAGCTTTTCATTCTCTCTTTTCATGACTGTCACCTAGATTTAGACTTGAGTCACTTTTCTACTCAGTTTGTTGCGTCTGTCGCTGCGTGTAAACTGCTCCTGTCTAGTGCTGGTTTGAGATTGCAGGCCTCGTCCACTGCCCACTCGGCAGACGCCGTCCCCACGAGTATATGCAGCTCATCCATGAGGAGTAGAAAGCGTCCGGTCCTCAAACTCTCCCCTGAACTTGGCCCCAGCCAATAGTCCCGCCAGACCCAGGGATCGGATACGTCGCCTGAGACGATCCTTTGGGCCAGACAGTGATAAACCACCACGACCTTACGGTCGGTGTGTTTTGAAACTTCAAGCTTCGGTTCGCATTTCAAGCTTGAAAGTTATAGAATTTGCATAACACGACGGATTTCATCATTTCTGCCGATGACGGGGTCCAGTTTACCTGCTCTGGCTTGCCGGGTAAGGTTGGTTATGAGTTTTCCGGGTCACTTGAGTCGGACTTGTGAGAACCACGTAAAGCACTAAGCTCGGATAGAAGTTTGGCCCGATTTATCGGTAGTGAATTGATGATAGGAGAAACCTGACACTCGACTCCAGTTAGTGCCAAAAAGAGGTGTTCCCTGGAAATATACTCATCCTTTAAATATTGCGCCTCTGTGATACTGGCCTTCAGAACTTTTTGCAGATCGGCACCGACTGAACTTTGAGAAGAAGCGTCCGTCTGGGGTAATTTGCTTACCAACACTTCTGTGTTTGCGGCAAGACTCCCGACTGAGACGTCCAATTTTTGCAACAGCTGGACTACTACCCCTTCAAAGTCGGACAAGAGGGCCAGTAGGAGGTGAGCAGAGGTGATTTCGGGGTTACCGTGCTCCCGGGCTAGCTGGCTGGCGGTATTTAGGGTCTCTTGGGAGCGCTGGGTAAACTTGTTTGGATCCATATTCTGGCAGTCTAGTAATGAGAGTGATAATAGAAAAAAGTGGACCTGGTGTCAAGATATCAAACTGTAACAAGCAGTCCCCAAGTTTGAGTGATAGACCATCGCAAATTAACCCAGTATTGCCTATAGGTCCTTATGAAAATGAGCCCATGGGTGTCAATTGTTTAACAATCTTTGGAACCGTGAAAAGGAGAGTGGATTACACCATTTGCTCTAGGGTCTTGATGCGGTCGGGAAGAGGTGGATGGGTGTTGAAGAGACCGGCGAACCAGCCCACACCTGAGTGGGCGTTTTTGAGAGGATTGGTGATGTAGAGATGGGCCGTGGCTTTGTTTGCCACCTCAAGAGGTTCTCTGTCTGCACCCAGCTTTTTAAGAGCTGAGATGAGACCACTGGGCTGGCGAGTGAGGCGAACGGAGGTGGCGTCGGCTAGATACTCCCTACGCCTACTGATGGCCAGCTGGATAAGCTGGGCCACGATGGGTGAGAGTAAGGCCGTAACCAGACCTAAGACCACAAAGATGGCTCCCCCGCCGCGGCTCTCTGAATCCCGCGACCCGCGTCCGTGGAAGCTAGCTCGCAAAAACCAATCTCCAAGTAGCGTGATGAGTCCCACCAAAATAGTGACGATAGACATGAGTCGAGTGTCGTAATTTGCCACATGAGACAGCTCGTGACCCACGACGCCTTCTAACTCGGTCCTATTTAGACTGGCCAGAAGTCCGGTGGTCGCACAGACGGCCGCATGGGCGGGATCACGCCCGGTGGCAAAAGCATTCATGGCTGTGTCTTCTATTACGTACAACTTGGGCATCGGGATACCGGCGGCCATACTCAGATTTTCGGCTACGGTGTAAAACAAAAAGTCACGCTTGCGATCTGCCGGTCTGGCGCCGGACATAGTGAGGACAATCTTGTCTGACCAGTAGTAAGAGGCAAAGCTCATAACGCCGGAAATGACCAAAGCAATGCCTGTAAACTCTAGCCCAGTCGAGTAGTAGCCATAGTAAGCTGATAAACCCTTGGAGATAAGAATTGCTGCCAAAACTATGAAGGCTGAGAAACCGAGAATGACAAACCAGCTTTTTCGCTTGTTGGAGGCTACGGATTCAAAGACGTTTTGCATGCTAGAGACTGATCTTGGGAGTGTGAGTATCCGAGACGGACACTTCGAGATGAGCGCCGGAAGTGGGAGTATCGAGGCCCTTTTCGGGCTGGAAGCCAAAAACTTTGGCGACTAAATTGGTCGGGAAAGTAGCCAGCTTGATATTGTAGTCGGCTGACAGATCGATCATGGTACGTCTGCTGTACATGACTTTGTCTGAGGTATCACGCAGCTCGTCCATGAGCTTAGTAATGACGTCGGCGCCTTTGAGCTCAGGGTTGCTCTCGACGATTACTTGGATCTTGGGGAGAACTTGGGCAATCTGGTCAGATGCGTCGCCGCCGGCATCAGTCACTTTTCTGGCATCTGACAACATCTTGAGAATATCTTTTTCGTGCTTGAGATACGCTTTGGCTGAGGTTTCGAGGTTTGGCAGGAGCTCGGACTGACGCTTGAGCTGGTTACCTATCTCTTGGACACTGCCGCGAATACGGCCGCGCATACTCACAAAATCGTTGTATACCATGACCAGGTAGACTACAACTGCACCTATGCCTATAATGACCCAAAGCATGTCCATATGAATAGTTTTACTCCATCGAGCGAAATATTACAACGATACGCAAAGGTCCTGGTTAACTTTGCTCTCAATTCGGGCGAGGGTGTAAAACGCGGTCAGGTCGTAAGGATAACTATAAATGAAGCTGCCAAGCCGATGTATGTGGCGATCCGAAATCAGCTAATCAGATCTGGGGCGCACTACATCACCAATTATTTACCTGACGATGTGTCACGCGAGGTATACGAGTTAGCAGACGAGGAATTTCTGAAATTTGAGCCCAAGAAATACCTTAAGGGCATGGCAGACACTATAGATCACTCCATTACGATCATTGCAGACACCGATCTACATGAACTGGAGGGAATAGATCCTAAAAAAATTATGACCAGACAGAAAGCTATCCGCTCTATCAAAAAATGGCTGAATAAAAAAGAGAACGATGGCAAATATACCTGGACACTCGCTCTATATGGCACTCCCGCCATGGCCAAAGAAGCCAACATGAGCCTGAAAGAATATTGGGATCAGATAATAAAAGCCTGTTTTCTGGATGAAACCGACCCAATTGCCAAATGGCAAGAAGTAACAAAGAAAAATGATGAGATAAAAAATAGTCTGAACGCTCTTAAGATTGAGAAATTGCATATAGTAGGCGAGGGAGTAGATCTCAAGATAAAACTGGGGCCGGGGCGGAAGTGGCTGGGAGGATCGGGGCGCAACATCCCCTCTTTTGAAGTATTTGTCAGCCCAGACTGGCGAGGAACTGAGGGGTTTATCGAATTTAATCAACCTCTGTACAGATATGGATCTTTGATCGAGGGAATCAGACTCGAATTTAAAGATGGAAGAGTCGTGAAGTCGAGTGCGACAAAAAATTATGACGTGCTAAAGGCCATGATCGCGACTAAAGATGCGGACAAGGTAGGTGAGTTTTCCCTAACTGACAAGAGACTGTCTAGAATTGACCGATTTATGGCCGAGACTCTGTTTGACGAAAATATATCTGGGCCATATGGAAACACACATATTGCTCTGGGGAGTGCATATCAAGACTCATATGACGGCGATCCTTCCTCAGTAAAACCAGCCCAATGGAAAGAGATGGGATTTAATGATTCTTCAGTTCATACTGACATGATCAGTACGACCAGAAGAACTGTGACGGCCACTCTGCCGGATGGAACGGAAAAAGTGATCTATAAGGACGG
>CAYHIN010000051.1:0-4860 GCA_964356705.1 uncultured Gammaproteobacteria bacterium | reverse complement strand
AAGTAGAGCTGCTGCGGGCGCAAAAACGGGATACCTCCATCTGCTCGCATCATTTTTATTTGGTAATATTGAAGTATGTTATGGGGGGCGCTTTTGGCGATTGAAGACCGATTTTCGGTGGTGGGAACTCCGCCTCCGTCGCTAAGCGTGCCCGGACCTGACTTGAGTAATATACTTGGAGCCTTGACTGGTATTTTGACTCTGGTCGTGGTGCTGGCAATACTGGTTTTGATACTATTTGCGGCGGGGTACTTGCTCGTGGCCTGGTACAAACACCGAGACCGAGAAGATAAGTCGCTCGAGATGGTGACTCTGCAGATCGCCGTGCCGCGAGATAATGAGATCAAGATCGACGCGATGGAGCAGGTATTTTCTTCTCTGGCTTCTATAAAAAAAGGTTCACCGTACTGGTTTGGTTGGTTCCCTTGGCTGGTGGTGCAACCCCATATCTCATTTGAAATCGTGGCACGAAAAGACGATATCCGTTTTTATATCGTAATTCCAGAAAAACTGAGGGACTTGGTGGAAAAACAAATCCACGGAGGATATCCGGGAGCGGAGATAAAAATAGTGGATGAACCGGTGATATTTGATGAAGCCGGACAAGTAGAATATTCGTGGCTCGTACTACGAAACGCTTCGTATAACCCACTAAATGTATACAAGAATTTGGCGACGGACCCGATGGCGTCTCTCACCTCAGCTCTGGCCAAGATGGGTGAAGGCGAGGGGGCACATGTGCAACTGGTGATCGCGCCTGCGGATAGTAAGTGGAAAAGTAAGGGAAGAGGCTGGATCGGAAAGACAAAGAAAGCAGAATCTAATCCGGAAAAAGCTAGCTATAAGGTAGACCCCAAAGTAATGGAAGCTGTCGAAAATAAAGTAACTAAAAACGGATTTCAAACTAGTATCCGCCTGGTGGTATCTTCACGAGACAAATCTTCGGCCAAGGCTCACATGGCCAATATCAAGGCCTCGTTTGAACAATATAATGGAGATCTAAATGGACTGAAAGGAAAAAAGATCCGATTTAAGGGGCATTTTATGCTGGACTTTATATATCGTTATCAACCAGTCTTACACTGGGGTGACTGGACGATACTCAACTCAGAAGAGTTGGCCACGATCTATCACTTTCCTAATAAAACTATCGAAACGCCACATATTCACTGGCTGAATGCGAAGAGAGCGCCGGCTCCTCAGCAAATCGCTGATTCGGGATTGTATCTGGGAAAGAGTGTGTTTCGCGGCATAACCAGGCCTGTATATATCAGCGAAGCTGACCGGGAGAGACACATGTATATCATCGGACGGACGGGTACGGGAAAAACCGAGTTTCTCAAAACCATGATCCTGCAGGATATCAAAGAAGGCAAGGGAGTGTGTGTGATCGATCCGCACGATTTGGCAGAAGATCTCTTGGGATATATTCCCCCTGAGCGGGCGGAAGACGTAATCTATTTTGACCCTTCTGATGAAGAACGGCCGATGGGGATGAATCTGATTGAGACACACACCGATCAGGAACGGCATATGGCAACGAACGCCGTCATTGGAATGATGTACAAGCTGTACGATCCGCATAAGACCGGTATTATCGGACCGCGGTTTGAGCACGCCATTCGAAACGCCATGTTGACTGTCATGGATGCGGTGCCGGGAGGAACATTTATCGAGGTGGTGCAAGCCTTACAACGACCAGAGTTTGTCCAAGAAATGTTGCCCAGGGTGAAAGACCCTCTGGTGCGTAGGTATTGGACCGACCAGATCGCCCAGACCAGTGAATTTCATAAGTCGGAAGTGCTGGACTACATCGTGTCCAAATTTGGCCGATTTATCACTAATAAAACGATTCGAAATATCATTGGCCAAAGCCAGGGAGCCTTTGACTTTCGAGATGTAATGGATAAAGGCAAGATCCTGATAGTGAACTTGTCTAAAGGAAGACTGGGTGAGGAGAACTCGAACTTTTTGGGGCTAGTGCTGGTGCCAAGACTGCTGGCTGCGGCTATGAGCAGAGCTGATATTCCTGAGGCCCAGCGCAGACCTTTTTATCTGTATGTAGACGAGTTTCAAAACTTTGCTACGCCGGATTTTGCCACGATCCTCTCTGAAGCCCGTAAATACAAACTAAATTTGACGGTGGCGAACCAGTTTACGTCTCAGATGGACGATGAGGTGAAAAATGCGGTGTTTGGTAATGTGGGTACGATCGTCTCGTTTAGAACTGGAGTCGCGGATGCTAACTATCTACAACATGAATTCTCTCCCGTATTTAACGAATCGGACCTGCTGAACATAGAAAGATTTAATGTATTTATCCGCACTATTGTGCGAAACGAGCCGGTACCACCATTTTCTATGGATCTGTCCAAGGATATTAACGCCGAGCGGGCGATGCGGTCTGAAAAACTAGGAGAGGCCATAAAGCAGCTGTCGAGATTGAAGTTTGGGAGAGATATGAAGTTGGTGGAGAGTGAGATTGCGACGAGAAGTAAGTTGTAATACCTCACCCCAACCCCTCTCATATCACCCTCTCCATAACCATAAGTTAACTTTTTTCCCCAACCCCTCTCCACAATTCAAACTCTTTCTTCCACCTCACCCCAACCCCTCTCCACAATTGTGGAGAGGGGAATAAAGGGGAGAGGTAGAATTAACTGGTGATGGATAAAATTAGGGTTTACCATCTGACTGAACTTAGGAACAGAAGAAGAGATTTGCGACAGAGGTCAACTGAGGTTGAGAAGATATTGTGGGGGAAGCTGAGAAACAACAAAATAGGTGTGAAATTCAGAAGACAATTCAGTGTGATGGGGTACGTGATTGATTTTTATTGTCCTAAGCATAAATTGGCTGTTGAAATCGATGGTGAGATTCACAAAACTACAAAAAAATATGATGAGTATAGAACAAAATATCTAAGTGCCTTTGGGATAACAGTAGTTAGATTTAATAATGAGGATGTGGAAAATAATGTGGAAAGTGTCGTGGGGGTAATCCAAAGTAGACTAAGTGATAAAATATAGCCATATTCTTGGGCCCGTCGTTCAATGGTAGTGACCGGATTCTTATAAAGTCCTGACGATGGTTCGATTCCATCCGGGCCCACAAAGAATATATTCAATTCAGATTTACTGACTGGGAAAAATGGCTGCTATATTACCTATTGCGACGAGTCCCATACTTAGATTAACTGTTAATAACATTCCAAGCTCGAGATTGTCATGAAGTCGAGCAGTGAATGATTCAGGGTTTTTAGTGGTTCTTCTTCTACCACAGTGGGTTAAGTAAGCGCAGGCAATTGCAACTGAGGTTACCAGGATTTTGGTTATTGCAAACCCTTCAGTCCCTGAGTTTTCTATGATGCCTTTTACTATCGGGTTGCCTTCTGCTTCTGTACCAAGTTTTGAAATGAATGCAATTGTTGTTACGTAGTCTGCAAACTGTGTTAAAGGTATTAAACTAACCATTCCACGGAATGCGATGTTCTTCCATTCATTTTGAGAATCTTTGCTCATGGTTACAGCTCGATGACGGCGGAGGTCATCTCTGAGATTTCGATCTTTACATGATCTAGATACTTTTGGGTAGAAGAGAGTCTTTTGTGGCCCACGTGCTTGTAAACTGTGTCTGGATCAATACCTGATTTGAGCTGGTGGGCGATGAAAGTGTGGCGGAGGTCATTTACCTTTACATCTTTTAGTCCGGCTTTTTTGAAGTATCTGTCGATACTGGTCCGGATGTTTCTGATAAGAAGGGGGCGACCCGTCTTGGTGATAAATAGATGTGAATTGTCGATCTTTGGTCTGAGACTCAAATAATTTTGGATGGCGGTGTGGGCAGCACGGCCGAGAGGAATGGTGCGGGCGAGATTGTTTTCGATAGCATTAATATGCAGTTCGTTTTTTTTGATACTGTCTACTTTTAGCCCTGCGAGCTCGCTGATACGCATACCGGTCTGGAGAAGAAGCTCAATGATAGAACCAATACGGATGTCGAGGCGGGCTGCTTCACGCAGATTTCTAACCTCGGTAGAAGTCAGGATGCGGGGCGGCTTAGCAGTTAGCTTTGGGTGAACCAGGGGATGGGCGGGGTTTTCGATGATGATTTTTTCGGTGTGGAGATACTTGAAGAAGGTCTTGAATGAATTGATTTTTCTACTAATACTCTTGGGAGTGTAGCCTTTTTGACCGAGGTGATCGATATAGGCTTGGAGATGATCAGTGGCGATGGTTGTGGCCTGGGTGATACGATGATCTTTGAGATGGCGGTGCAGCTGGGAAAGGTCACTGCCGTAGGCGGTGGTGGTGGCAGAAGAGCGCTTTTGGAGCTTGAGGTAATCCAAAAACTTAGTGAGGGCGGATTCAAAACTGACGGGGTCGGGTAAGTTCATACTACAGGACTATTTTAACCTAGCGATTGTACATTGTACAATAGGGATTGTTCAATAGGCAAACGATGAGTATCAAAAATGTGCTAATTATAGGCTTTGGACTTTTGATTGCCGTACGCACGACCGGAGGGATTTTGAGGCTAATTACGGCCGGAAAAGAGGTGGAAATGGCCCAAACCGAGCTGAACTCCACTGAGGCTGAGAATGAGAAGTTGAAACAGAGGTTGACTGAGGTAAATTCGCCGGAATTTGTGATAAAAGAGGCAAAAGAGAAGCTGGGAATGGGAGCACCTGGGGATACTATAGTGCTGTCGCCGGAGGAAATTGAAAATGGACAATTGACAATTGAAAATGACGAAGTTGAGGCGAATTGGAAAAAATGGTGGAAGTTGTATGTGAGGATTTAGTGGCTGGGGCGAGAGTCGGACTCGCCACGCAAGGATTTTCAGTCCTTCGCTCTACCG
>CAYHIN010000050.1:3519-5071 GCA_964356705.1 uncultured Gammaproteobacteria bacterium | reverse complement strand
TATGCCAAGTTGTTTACCCTCCAGGCCAAAAGTTACAAATGATATAATAATCACATGATAAAAAAACACAAAAAACATCTTTCGGTAGCAAAAAAAAGTGCCTTGGTTAGGGCCTTTCGTAAATTAATACCCGAACTAATTTTCAAGACGACTAAGCTCGAAGGGGAACCAGTAACTAGAAAAATGGTTAGGTCCATATTTGGATGAAAAAACCCTCAACTAAGTCAAAAGGAACAACGACATACAAAGAATCAGCTCACGGAATTTTGTCACATAGGGAGTTATTGCCTCTGGAGTTAGAAGGTACAAAAAGGGGGTTGGAGTTTATTGCTAAAATTTTTACAGAACAGGACAGCTTTGAAATCAATTCAGAGCTGATACTCAAACTTCATGGAGTTTCGTATGCATGGATTTTTCCAGATTGGGCGGGAAAATTCAGGACTATCCAGGTCAGATTCTCAGACGTCGAAGCTCCTCAGTATTACAAAGTCCCAGAGTTGGTTACCAATCTATGTGATGATCTCAAAGAGAGATTAAATCATAATCCTGATCCAGTGCAGCTTCTGGCCTGGTTTCAGCATGAATTCGTATACATCCACCCATTTCAAGATTACAACGGACGAACCGCCAGAATGCTAAGCTATCTTCTAATGTTGATAATGGGAATGATTCCGTCAGAAATAAAAGCAGACTCATTATCGGATAGAAACAGATATTTAAAAGCTATGCAATCGGCGGACAGTGGAGATTATTCAAAACTTGAAGGATTAATCAAAAAGTCAATAAAAAAATGAACATTTTTTCCCCAAAAATTCTCGAAGAAGTTCCCTCCAAGTACAGTGGCACTCTCAAGGTCATAAAGACTTTGGACAGCAAATATGTGTCCACAGGCTATTTGACCCAGAGTGGGGGATTAATAAATGATATCTGGAACCCGATACTAAAAAAAGTCGGGGAAAAAAACAAAACCTGGCTCATCTTAGGTCTGGCCGTCGGCACAGCTGCCCAAATCATCGCCAAAAAATATTTACCCACAAAAATTGTGGGTGTGGAGATAGACACCCAGATGATTTACCTAGGGAAAAAATATTTTGATCTAGACAAAATCCCCAATCTAGAAATAGTCCAACAAGATGCTAACGACTACCTGCTAACGACTAGTAGCTACTTCGATTTTATTCTTGTCGACATTTACCAAGGCGATAAACTACCAGACTTCGTATACTCATCCGACTTTATTGATGCCGCGCGCAAACATGGGTCCACTGTCATCTTCAATCACCTGTTTTACGACGACGAGAAGAAAACCAATGCCCAGTTACTAGTAAAATCTCTAGAGTTTAGATTTCCATCTATCAAGTTGCACCACGTCCTCACCAATCTGCTTATAATCTGTCAAAAACGAGTTTAAAAAGGTATAATTGCCCCTCGAGAATATGTTCAAATTCCTCTCCAAATTTCTAGACCTAAATCAAAAAGAAGTCGACCGCCTCAAGGGGAGACTGGTTCACATCAACGAGCTCGAAGACAAGTACAAAAAGATCAAAAAAAA
>CAYHIN010000050.1:0-3419 GCA_964356705.1 uncultured Gammaproteobacteria bacterium | reverse complement strand
CCCACATTTCATATGCTTGGCTTAAGCGTGGGTATCATCATTCACGAGCAATCATTTTTGTACGACCCCACCTATTTTGACCCTATTCACGGCGACGACCGTTTGGCCCATCTGCGCCCCGTAGACCGAAAAACCGCATATGCAGCCGATGTGACCTATGGCACAAACAACGAGTTCGGCTTTGATTATCTTAGGGACAACATGGTGGGTAGTACTGCGGAGATGGTGCAGCGGAGTCACCACTTTGCAATTGTTGACGAGGTGGACTCTATTCTTATCGACGAAGCCCGCACCCCACTTATCATTTCCGCTCCAGACACCGAGCCCACTCAGAAATATTACGATTTTGCCAAGTTGGTAAACAGATTAGACCGGGCAACTGACTACGTCATCGACGAAAAGCACCGGACTGCCAACTTGACAGATGCAGGATTAGAAAAAGTCGAGGGTTTTCTACATATAGACAATCTCTATGAGCACGATTTTTCCACCATTCATCATCTAGAAAATGCCCTCAAAGCCAGAACCTTATTTTTAAAGGACAAAGACTACATCATAAGAGACAACCAAGTCGTGATCGTGGACGAGTTTACTGGCCGTCTCATGCCGGGCCGTCGGTGGTCCGAAGGTCTGCATCAGGCAGTGGAAGCCAAAGAAAATGTGATCATTCAGCAAGAGTCAAAGACGATGGCCACCATTTCGTTCCAAAACTACTTCCGCATGTACGAGAAGCTAGCCGGCATGACAGGAACAGCCGCAACTGAAGCCGAAGAGTTTCAAAAGATCTACAAGCTCAACGTAGTGATTATTCCTACTCACAAAAATACCGCGAGGACCGACCACTCGGATACAATTTACAAAAACTCGCACGTAAAATATGTCGCCTTAGCAGAAGAGATAAAAAAGATCCATGCCACGGGTCAGCCTGTCCTCATGGGTACAACTTCAATAGACAAAAACGAAATTATTGCGACATATCTTCAAAAAGCCGGTGTCCCTCATCAGCTGCTCAATGCCAAAAATCACGAAAGAGAAGCCCAGATCATAGCCCAAGCCGGACGAAAGGGAGCAGTTACCATAGCGACTAACATCGCCGGTCGTGGAGTCGATATCATTCTGGGTGGCACTCCCCCGCCAAATCCTGAGTTTGTCTTGGGCCGTGATAGGTTGACCGACAAACAATACGAAAAAGAGATGGCCAAATGGCAAAAGGATCACGACGAGGTCGTTCGTCTCGGAGGTCTATATGTCATCGGTACTGAGCGTCATGAATCCCGTCGGGTGGACAATCAGCTCCGCGGTCGGTCCGGCAGACAAGGAGATCCCGGCGCCACCAAGTTTTTCCTAGCTCTAGATGACGAGATCATGCGCATCTTTGGCGGCGATCAAGTAGCCAAGATTATGAATTTTCTCAAGATCCCAGAAAATGAGCCCATCGAGCATTCCATGGTCAGTAAAGCCATCGAACAGGCCCAAGTAAAAGTAGAAGGGTTCAACTTTGATGCCAGAAAAAACGTGGTCGAGTATGACGACGTCATGAACAAGCAAAGAGAAGTTATCTACAAGCTACGCCAAAAAGTTCTTCACGACGAAGTGACAGAATCAGAAGTCACAGACAGACTCACCTCCCAGATGAGCAATCTGGTCAAGATTTACGCGCCCAATGGCGTAGTCGAATCCGAGGTTCTCCCGATCGTCAATTCTCTGGCGGACATTATTCCTTTTGACGATGCATCCAGGATAGGCCTAGAAGAGCAGTTCAAAAAATATGGCACCGCAGGCGAGATAAAAAGTCTCACCGACCAAATAATTCGCGATGCTCTGGCTCAGCGCAAAACTATGTTAGGAGAGCAGGTCTGGCGCGAGGTCATTCGCTACGCTTATCTATCTTCCATAGACAATCTTTGGGTCGAGCACTTGAGTAGTATCGACAATCTCAGGTCTGGTATAGGGCTTCGCAGTTATGGCCAAAGAGATCCATTGGTCGAGTACAAAGGTGAGGCTTTCTCCATGTTTGAGAGACTGGTTACTCAGATCGAGTCCGAGTTTGCCAAGCGCTTGTTTAGGATCCAACCTGGTGTTCCCCAGACTCAGGAGCCAGTTCTTCAAAGAGCAGTGGAGATCAAGCCAGACTTCGCTCTTCCCGAGCAAGAGGGGACTGCCGTCGTAAAAAAGTCGGCCGGAGACAAGCAAGTGGCTAGCGAGTTTCTCTCAGCTTTTTCCGGTCTGCAAAAAGGGAGTGTGGAAAATAAACACAAAAAGCTCGGTCGCAATGATCCCTGTCACTGCGGCAGCGGCAAAAAATACAAACACTGCCACTATCCAAACTAGTCGACTAATATACAAAACTCAGAAACTCAGGTTGTTCTAGTTTCAGAAGACTTCTGGTAACCCTCACACAAGACACCTCCGAATTTTGTATATTGGGATACCATCCTTCCACTAATGATCTAAGTTGATGCCCAGCTCCCCTTTCATCCACATTCTTAGGATGACCTTCTTTATTCAGCAGTAATGCGCTGCCGATCTGAGAAGCTAACCGGACCTTTCCGGCTGGAGTATTTGGTAAGTAGAGATGCGAATAAAAGTGCATTCCATGACCAGAGCTCGTAGTCACCATGCCGTTTGTCTTTATTGGACAGCGTGGATCTACGCTGTTTCTGGCTCTCATCTCATCCGCCATGCTACTCCACGCCTCTGGCTTAGTTTCTAAGTCAAGTAGTGTGCACCTGGCAAAATCTTGAGACATCCCTGGTGTCTGGAAAAACCCAAAAGGGGAATAACCGATAGACCAACCCAATTGATACCATTCAGCATAAAAATGATCTAGATATTCTTCTATTGGGCAGCCTGGGTGTTCACTATCGTAGACAAACAACCTTTCCAACGCATCTTCCTGTTGGGACATCATTGGGTCTTCTACAAAGTCATCAAGCTCGCCCGGCGACATGACTGTTACCGGCACAAATCTTGACGGCTCAGGTGGTTTGGTTTGTCCAACCTTTTCATGTGGGGTTTGATTGTAAACTTTCAAATACGCGAAGCACATTTGAGCTTCAGACAGATTTCCAGTTTTCGTCTACCAAGGCTGCATTAGTATACGCAGCCCTGATCAGATTCATTGATATTTCTATATCTTGCTCGTGCCCCATTGCCACATTCTATACCCATAAAGAAAGATTGAGATATACTAAATAGGTGAACACAAAGCTGCCAGCCTGGCTCACGACTGAGTCTTCTTTCTCGGTTCTGCTGTCGGCAATCGTTTTTATAGGTCTACCCATCCTTGGTTTTTGCCTAGGAGTGTGGTATCAAGAACACTTAGCCATCTTACTTTGGTCACCATGATAGAAGGACTCCCGTCTTGGATGATCACTGTCACCCCTTTTTCAAAATCGGTATCCGCTTTCCTGTTTTTA
>CAYHIN010000049.1:0-5138 GCA_964356705.1 uncultured Gammaproteobacteria bacterium | reverse complement strand
GAAACTGGGGATCAGTCAATCCACATCAGTGACTTGTGTGAAGCCGTCTGGGAATTCTTCACAACTGTTTAACTGTGCCTCAGGACTGCACGCGCGCATGGCGCCCTACTACATTCGCAATGTGCGAGTGGGAGCATATACCCCAATATTTAAAGTCATGCGGGATAGTGGAGTACCCATGGATCCGGAAAATGGCCAGATCGCAGATACGGCTAATACCTGGGTGGCGCACTTTCCTACTAAAACTCCGGATGGAGCCATCATGAGGCAAGGACGAAGTGCAGTAACTCAATGTGAATATTGGCTGCAAAATAAAACATTTTGGACGGAACATAATCCATCGGTCACGATTACCTATAAACCTGATGAACTCATAGACCTCGTCAATTGGGTGTGGAAGCACAAAGAGATAATTGGGGGCATGTCATTTCTGCCTGCCTTTGATGCCAACTATGCCCAAATGCCGTATCAAGAAATATCTAAAGAAGATTACGAAGTTCTAATAGCCAAATTCCCAGACATCG
Source organism: uncultured Gammaproteobacteria bacterium (assembly GCA_964356705.1). Lineage (GTDB taxonomy): Bacteria > Patescibacteriota > Microgenomatia > CAZETR01 > Amesbacteraceae > CAYHIN01. Next base: position 4,614 of record CAYHIN010000049.1, on the reverse strand, counting down.
ACTTTTCTAAGATATTTAGATATGAAGAGGAAGACTATACAACGGCAGCGCAAGAGCTGGCATGTATCGCTGGAGCGTGTGAGATAGAGATAGTACCCGATGGTCAGGGGGGAAAGATAGTGGCAAAAGGTGTGAATTAAGCTAACCTTCTTTATTTCTCCAGTTCAGATCACTTTGATGCTCGTGAAGGTTGCGTTCCAGTTCTTTGATGGTATCTGGGACGTGGGTTTCAAAGGCGTCTGTACTGAAATCAGCAACTGCACATCTGGCTGCGAAAAGTATGGCACCGGCAGTTGGTGACTCTGGGTTGGTGAGGACTAGATAAGGGGTGGTTTGGACTGGAACGGATCTCATGTAGTTGAAACTATTTTAATTCCTTCTTGTTGGATTAATCCACAAATTTTTGCGAGGAATGGATCGTAACTACCCCACTCATTCATATATGTAATTGATTTTTCATAGTGTTCTTGTGGCCAGTTTGATTTTGGAGTTCTCCAATCAATGATTTGGATTACTGCCTCAATCTTGTCTAAGGCATAAGCAAATTTTCCTTCTGGAGTTGCTGTTTTTGGAAATGCCTTGGTGTCAATATATTCTCTGAATAGGTCAACGAACTCACCTCTAGTTTCACCAGGCAGGTCCTTGAATATGAATTCTGCGGCTTTTGTCTCCCGCTCATATTTGTCTGCAAATGCTTTGGGATCAAAAGCATGGCCTCCACCGTCCAAATGTTTAGCCATTGGAGAGTGATCATTGGTGATCAATTCAACAATGTCATGAATCAAAGTCATTTTTAGAACCCTTTCAAGATTTACTGGAGTTTCTAAATAAGGAGAGATAAGAATGGCTAGCATTGCCATACGATATGAGTGCTCGGCTACACTGTCCCAGCGTTCCCAATCGGCATCTTCCCAATAAGGCATACCTTTGAATCGCAAAAGTTTTTTTACACCTGACAGAGTGTGAGTAAACTCGAGTATCTTTTGAGCATCCTCAATTTTTATTGACATAGTTTGTGATTATAAGATAAAACATACATCAATGGGACATAAAGCACCAGAGGAACTGAAAGCTGATTTGGATGCGGCTCTTGAGAAGGTGAAAATAGGGGAGAATTGAATTTGTGGGATTTTTGGAATCGACTCAGGAAGTGTGTGTGGGGTATAGGGCTCAGTATGCTGAGAAGTCATTGTGGATAAGAACGATCGATGACTTCTTGGGAGATAAAGAAGTGGATGGAAAGATGGTCAAGAAGTTTGTGAAGATCGATTAGAACATTTTTTGTAAATTTATATCGAACGTAGCTAAGGATTTTGCTTTGTGAGATTTTGCGTAGACTAAATTGTAGGCATCTTCTAGGTCTAGACTGGAAGTGGAATATGTTTTAAGTGACGAACTTAGCAAATCCCTAGATTCGATATCGATGAACTGGAGATCCAATAAATCGTTTAAAGCACTTGAGATCTCCTGCTTGTCTTTTTTATAAAAGGAAGAAAGAACCCAATAGATTTCAAACATGACTAAAAGAGAGGTGAATAGCTCCTTTTGTCCATGAGAGCCTGACAGGATTAATTCTTTGGCTTTGATGTGTTGGTCTGAAACGTCGGCTAGAAGAAAACGTAAGAAATAGTTTGTATCTATAAATATCATCTAGCTTGTTTTTGGAAATGCTCGGATTTGGCTGTCGACAAGATTTGATCAGGGGACATACCTTTAAATCGAGCGGGAACAGCTATAGAACCAGCAAGTTTCTCTACTAGAGATGATGCTGGATCTATCATGATTGAGTCACCCCTTTTTTTGATGATAACTTTTTGTCCGATCTTGAAATTGGTGTCGTTAAATACTGAGATTGGAATCGTTAACTGACGTTTGCTGGTGATTGAGCCCAAGTAGTTCACAGTAAGAGTATACTACAATAGTAAGGAGATTTTGTCAAGTAAGGATAGATGTGAGTTGACAATCTAAAGTTCTAAATAGAGAATTGGTCGAATGATAATTACGAGAACGCCACTTAGAATAAGTTTTTTGGGTGGGGGGACGGATTTTGCGGGATTTTACCGAGAGTACGGTGGGTGTGTGGTGACGACGGCGATTGATAAATACGTACATTGCATCGTGCAAAAAAGATTTGATGAGATGATCGTGGTGGGATATTCCAAAAAAGAGTGGGTGGTGAAAGTAGATTTATTGGAACACGAGCTGGTGCGGGAAGCGCTGAAAAAAACTGGAGTGTCAAAAGGGGTGGAGATCACATTTTTGTCTGATGTGCCGGCGGCGGGAACGGGACTAGGTTCTTCTTCATCTGTGACTGTGGGAGTCCTGAATGCATTGTATCAGTACACAGGAAGGGCAGTGAGTGCAGAGAAGCTGGCTGCAGAGGCGTGTGAGATAGAGATCGATATTTTGGGCAAACCGATTGGAGTGCAGGACCAGTATATTGCGGCACATGGTGGAATGAACTTCATAGAGTTTCGCAAAGATGGGACAATCTCCGTAGAGCCACTTAACTTGGGAGAAGAACTATTGGATGATCTAAATTCATCCATGATGGTCTTTTTTACCGGCAAAACTAGACAGGCGGCTAGTATCCTAAAAGAACAGAAAGATAACATAAAAAAGAAAAACAGAATACTGCAAGAAATGGCGCAGCAAGCGCGGGTGGGGAGGAGACTTTTGCAAGAAGGTAAGATCGCAGCTCTCGGAAAAATGCTGGATGAAGGCTGGAAACTAAAAAAATCATTGGCTTCTAAAATATCGGATAGCGAGATCGATAATATATATGCGGCGGCGAAAAAAGCTGGAGCGTATGGAGGAAAGATATCGGGAGCCGGGGGAGGCGGGTTTCTGACAGTATTTGTGCCAACTACCAAGAGAGAGAAAGTACGAGAAGCTCTCAGAGGACTACGAGAGATGCCAGTAGCTTTGGAGAAAGATGGGAGCAAAGTAATTTTTAATGTCTAAAATCTATACTAAAAAAGGGGATAAAGGGGAGACAGGGACGTTTCATGGTCGGATGGCCAAGTTTGATGCACTCCCTGAAGCGATTGGGAGTATTGATGAATTGAATAGTTTGATTGGGGTGTGTAGAATTTCCACCTCACCCCTGCCCCTCTCCACAATTGTGGAGAGGGAACTTGTGAGAATTCAAAATAATTTGCTTACTATTGGATCGCAGCTGGCTGGGAGTAAGAAAAGACTTAGACCATCTGAGGTGACGAGACTAGAGAAACTAATCGATAAACTGACGGATGAAATGCCGAAGCTGTCTAACTTTATCTATCCGGTGGGGGAGCTGCAGCTGGCGAGGGCAGTTTGCCGTAGGGCGGAAAGACGAGTGGTGGCGCTCGAAAATACTGACAAAAATATTTTGAAGTATCTGAATAGATTGTCTGACGCGTTGTTTACTATGGGGAGATGGGTGAACTGGAAGATGGGGATGAAGGAGGAAGTATGGAAATGATTACTTGTAGACTCCACCGCGATAATCGATATTGTTAATAAAAATTTCTTGTGTTTTTGGGTTGAAGGAATAAACGATTCTCAACGGCCATGCACGTAAACTACGAAACCCAGAAAATTTTCCCTCCAATTGTTTCCCAGCGAGTGGGTGATCCATTAGTAGCTCTAATTTCTTTTGAGCCCTTTTTTGATCCGAGGGGCCAATGGATTTAAGATTTTTGATTGCCTCATCTGAATAGATAAGGTTCATATGTTACCAGCCTAACATTTTCTTGACTTGTTCATGAGTATAGGTTTTTTTTGATTTCATGCCCCTTTTTATACTGGCAACCAATTTTTTATCAGACATTATTTCTAATGTTTCTTTCCAGCCTTCAACTTCACTGGCAGACATAATAATTACGTCATCCCCCCCTCGGATTTTTATTGTGAATTGGCGCAGTTTAGTGCCTGCCTCTTCAAGGATTTGATATAAGTTTGCTCTAGCATCGCTGGCCGTGAGAGTGGAGTTAAGTTGGGTCATATGGTTATAGTACGCTTAGTCGTACGAGTTGTCAAGGAGAAGGAAGGTATTGATTGGATTTGGTATATCAAATTGATATGATGGTGAGATGGCGGATGAACCCACCGGGCAAGTCACAAGCCCCAATACACAAGTCACAAGTGATGACACGGGTGCGTTGGGCTCCGCCGTCGCAAATGCTTTGGCGGACAAGCAGGTAACACCTCAGCCTGTGAGTGGAGGACCGAAGGAACAAGTAGAAATGAGGTCTGGGGGAGGAGAGCGGGGGGTGGAAAAGTCGGTCGATGCAGTGCACGAGGTCCCAAGTAGTGTGGAAATAGAGAAGAAGTCTGAAGTAGCGCCTTACATGGAACAAGCTGGTGCGGATATGGATATCGCCGGAGGAGTGACTGATGACTACACCCAAAACGTGCTGTTGAAGTATGAAAAAGATAGTGGGAGAAGAGAAGAGCTGCCTCTGACTGAGGCCCAAGTGCAAGAGGGGCTACATCATAAAGTGTGGGAGAGTATCCGGTGGCTGGCTGAATGGTGTGTGAGACAAGCTAAGATGCTGCACGGGAAAGTGATGTATAAGAAGTAGAGCTGCTGCGGGCGCAAAAACGGGATACCTCCATCTGCTCGCATCATTT
>CAYHIN010000048.1:0-5170 GCA_964356705.1 uncultured Gammaproteobacteria bacterium | reverse complement strand
GGTTCCCGATGTTTTTATCTTGACCGTCAATAGGATTGACAATCAAATGGGAACCCTAGACGAGCAAGGTAAGACCGCCATGGTTCTTGCTTATAAAGGCGGTGTAGTGGGTTTTGTAGCCGTAGCAGACACAGTCAAGGAAACTTCGGGGCAGGCAGTAGCCTCACTTCAGAAAATGGGTATCGAAGTATATATGATCACCGGAGATAATCAGAGGACCGCGCAGGCCATTGCTCGTCAGGTCGGAATCACAAATGTATTGGCCGAAGTTTTACCAGAAGACAAAGCCAACGAAGTTAAAAAGCTGCAACAGCTTGGTAAAAAGGTGGCCATGGTGGGTGATGGCATCAATGACGCACCGGCCTTGGCTCAAGCTGATTTAGGAATTGCCATGGGATCGGGAACCGATGTAGCCATGGAAACGGGTGGTATCGTCATTATCAAAAACGACCTGCGTGATGTGGTCCACGCTATCGATTTATCCAAAGAAACTATGTCAAAAATCAAGCAAAACATGTTCTTTGCCCTGTTTTACAACGTCTTAGGTATACCAATTGCCGCCAGACTGTTTTTTGGAATAGGCTTAGTTCTCAAGCCGGAGCTTGCCGGACTTGCTATGGCCTTAAGTTCTGTCTCAGTGGTTGGCAATTCCTTACTCTTAAAGCTATTTCGACCCGGTCGCAAAAACTATGCTTCCGCATATGCGCCGATTTTTATGGTGTTAGCATTCAGTCTGATGTTCTTTGAATTTGCCAGATTTAGTTCCGGGATGACCGAAGGAGTCGCCACAATGGTGGCCGCAGCCGAGGTCAAAGTGGATCCCAAAGTGGTCCAACAAGCAAAAGAACTATTTATCGCAGCCCAAGGAAAAGTAAATTACGTAGGCGAAAATCCCAAACTATTTTTAGAAGTTGAGCCTCATGAAACTTTAGGACTTCCCCTGGCAGAAGGCAAAGCCATGTTGGGTATAAATGAGATGATCATTGGGTTTGACGAAGCTGTCATGATGAAAGAAGAAAAATTAATAAGAGGTGCCGGTGACACTCTCCCCAATTTCTATGGCATCGGGGAAATGAAAATAATTGGAATTTTGGCTAAAACCGGCACTGAAGTGGACAATTATCATCTTGTTAATAGAGAAACTATGAGCTGGCTTGCAAGTGAGGCTTCTATTAAAACGACGACAACCCCCGATGGAGCCATAAAAACATTTTACGAAATTGCCGAAGACTCACTTAATCACCGTATCACTATTGCGGGTAGACAATACCAACCAATATATATTGGCGCAAACGAGGCGGCAGTGATGCAGAAAGAAAAAATATTCACAAAGGAAGGAGACATTATTCCTAATTTCTATGGCAACGATGTTATTGTATCCGGGATACTACCAAAGACTAATACTGCCCTGGATAACTACCATTTCGTCAAAGATGGCTTTCGGGTCAATTAGGGTGATATCATAATGAAAGATATGAAGAGAGACTCATTGTTAACCGGAGTCATAGGAGTCTTGATTGGCGGTTTGATTGTGTGGTTTCTCGCAACCAGCGCTGTCAATAATAATGCGACCGGAATGATGCAAATGATGGGAATTCGAAATCAAAACAACTTAGGAGGTATTTCTACAAACATTGACAGACATTTTATAGAACAAATGATTCCCCACCACGAAGATGCTATTACTATGGCTAAGTTGGCTCAATCAAAAGCACAGCGTTCTGAGGTGAAGGAGCTTGCGAACAACATCATAGATTCCCAAGAAAAAGAGATAAATCAAATGAAAGATTGGTATAAAACGTGGTTTAACAAAGAAGTTCCAGTGGATACTCAAGTTATGAATCAACATGGAATGATGGGAAACAGTAATAGTACCCATATGGGTATCTCAAATCTTGAGAAGTCTACCGATTTCGACAGGGCGTTTGTTGAAGACATGATTCCACACCATCAAATGGCAGTCATGATGGCAAATATGTTATTAAAAAGTACGAGCAGACCCGAGATGAAGAAATTGGCTCAAGACATCATTGATGCCCAAACCAATGAGATCAATGACATGCGACAGTGGTATAAAAACTGGGGTTATTAACCCTCAATGCCAAATTCTCAAAAAAGAATGTAGGTAAATACCAGCAATAGCCAGCAGGATCACTCCACATAACCTAGCACTTCATACACTTTTTCCATAGGAACCACATCAAATCCATTTATGTTCTTACATTGCTCGCATTTATAAGGTTTATCTCTTCTAAACAATTTTTCTTTTAGCCATTCGGGATGATCTTTAGCCAATCTTTCAGACATTTCCATAACTTCTTCTATATTTTCAGAATAATTTTGTGGTCTATATGATTTCCATATCTCATTTGCTTTCTTCATGTCAGCGATTTTGGCTAATAGCCTCATATTTTCAAACCACTTTGGATCTCGGTGCATATCCGCAGAAATACTTTGCACGTCCAAAACAGTTCTGACTAGTTGGTCTTCAGCCGAAGAAATATCTATAGTTTTGTCATCAAACATCACCCTTTCCACATTTCTCTCACCCTCCTCGTGAAATATATCTATCTTTGTTTTAGAAAGCGGATCTACCAAAGACAAAAATGAGTCTACAGGATGATGATGGTAAACCAAAAATTCATCAGCCGCTTTACGCGAAACTACATCCAAACTCTTTGTAACAAGATCCAAATCATTAAACGGACGCCGGGGATAGTCAATGTGCCTTGAAGAGAGTAAATATCTAATCGCAACCCCTCCAACTATGATAAAAGCGTCTGGTTCTATATAAGGAATAAGTTTCCTCAAAGTGTCTCGAGCTCTTGGTTCCACCGTTTTATTATACCTTGGGCACTTACTGTCCAAGAGTCGAGTTTGAATTATCTTCCACGGTCACGGCACCACATCTTATTAAAAAATATCTACTCGAGTGCTGGCACTGAAGAGCTTGATATGGTGGCACACGGTTACTTTGAAAACTTAAGATTATATAGTCGCCGTTATAGTCACTGTGAACTTTATGTACCTGAATATATCCCAAGAGTACTGAAAAAAATACGACGCAAAAGAGTATTCCCATCGAAGCTACAATGAGTATGACCCTTCTTGACATTAATTTACTTTAGCACGGGTTCAGAATTGGCTGCGGGGCAGGCTTGCTCGCGGCGATCGTTTACTAATACAAGTTGTCCTTAAATCTCGCTACCACTCGGGTTCCACGACGGACAATTTCTTCCAAGAATCGCTCCTTTACGACATCTTTAAACGGTTTTTCGAGTCTGTTGTTTGACTCTATGATGGTAGTTGTCAGTGTGCCACATAACAAATCAGAAAAGACTTTCCACTGATTGCTTAGTGCCTCTTTTTCATCATCTGTCCATGGGTGTTCTTTGTCAGATTTTCTTTTTTGAAAATTTCGGAGTGTTTCTCTATATGCTTGAGCCTTTTCAAGTATATCTCTATCTTTTAATGCTATAGCACCTGCTTCAAACAGGTTTGAAACTCGCCTCAACAATGCTTTATTTTTTGGATCGTCAATATAGGCAATACTTGGTTTTTCCTTCTTCGCATGAGATTTTGGGATAAATAATCTTAATGCCCTAAGTGTATCGTTTTGAGCACGCTCCCAGGTCTGTGTTATATGAAGCCCCGAGAGTACATATTGACCATATGCAGTATGTGCTTTGTTGACTTGGGAAAGTTGCTGCGCGACAGTTTCATCAGAAAATTTGTGAGCCATAAACCCCCTTGCGGTTACTCTGCCATCTAAAATTTGACTCAGGAGCGCTTGACCTGTCAGCAGTGTTTTTGGCCCAAACATTTGAGGATAGCGCTCATTTGCCCAGGTGTCTGCATGGACAATTGTATCAATGCCATTCTCTATTTCTTTGATTTCAGGTGTAGGTGTTTCGGTCATATGTGAAAAAATGTCGGTTCAAACGCTAATCAGGCTTTGCTGCGGGGCAGGGACTCGAACCCCGATTAATAGATCCAGATTCTATTGGCCTGCCATTAGCCGACCCCGCAGTATGGCCTAATTTTACCACCCCGTCTATAATCAGCCCATGAGCACTGGAACAACCGATCCCCAAGCTGAACTCCTCATTCAGGTGGACGAAGACAATCAAATCATCGGCAGTATAGACCGTCACACAGCCCACAGTGAGCCAGGCATATATTATCGAACTATCTCTGTTCTTATTTTCAATTCAGACGACGAGGTATTGGTCCAAAAAAGAAGCCCAACCAAAGACCTCTTTCCAAATTGTTGGGATCTCTCAGTCGGCGGCCACGTCAATTTTGGTAAAGAGTACCTCGAGACTGCTGTTCGAGAAGTGGGTGAAGAAATGGGTCTGCAGGTCTCAGAGGCTGATCTTATAGAGAAAGGCGCGGTTCTGGTCCATCTACCTCATTCTGGCGAATTCTTCAAAGTGTACGAGTATCATCTCAAGCCGGGTGAACATGTCAAAGCTTCGGTGGAAGAGGTTGCAGATACTGCATGGATGACTATAGATCAGATGAAGCAATCAATGCAAGACAAATCAAGACAGTGGTATGCCAGGCCCGAGCAAATAATCGCAGCTCTATACTGATATCATCCCATTTATCTGCCTACTCACATCCAGCACCATTTCCAGAGGCAAGTGCACTCCTTCGGTCATCCAGGGTAGACCCAGGCTTATTTTTGTTTCTTCAGCGCTCTTCATGACCTTTACTCTGAAGAAATATGATTTATTTATTTGCATGAGAAACTCGCGGTACTTGTCACTATCTATCAGCTGCACGTCCACCTCATGGACTCGTATTCCTTCTACTTTTACGAGGTCTTTATTTCTAGCTAGACTCCGCCAGTCAAAGTTAAAAGTCTTAGAAGTATTGTCGCCTATCTTTTCGAGCTCAGATACGGCAATCGAAGTGACACTATCAGTCAGGAAGATCTGGTTCTCGAAAATTATTGTATTTTTTACCGGATATCGTTTTTCTTTGTCTTTCCCAAATCCCATTTTTTCAAATATCAGGACAAAGGTCTGAAATATCTCCATCACGACTCTCACCTTCCCCGCATCTTTGTGAATATCCAGAGTATTTACATCGTCCATAGTTGATTTGATCCTATCACAGGCATATAATCCCCACAATGCAAAGAAAAGAAAGATTATCCAAATGG
>CAYHIN010000047.1:0-5239 GCA_964356705.1 uncultured Gammaproteobacteria bacterium | reverse complement strand
ATCGGTTCGTAATGGCTTCCAAAACCCACGCCACCATCAAGTTTCTTTACGACACCCTGGGCCGCAAGATTCTGAAGTTGATTTTAAAAAGAAATGGAGGGGACATGCAGGTCGCTGACCAAGTTCTTCAAGACACCTTTGTTGCCGCTTACAAATCCTTTCATACTTTTCACAACAAGAGTACATATTTTACCTGGTTATGCCGGATCGCTCTCAATAAAATGGCCGATTATTACCGGAGCCAAGTAAACAAAAACTCATCTCTTTCGCTAGATATCCCAGCCCCCCTGATCTCACCCGAGGAAAAGATGGCTCTCGACGAGTTGCGAGCTCAGGTAAATGCTTGTCTTAATTTACTCCCTCCAGAATATCGCAGACTCTTGCATCTCAAATATTACGAAGAGCTGTCAAACAAAGAGATCAGCATCCGCCTCAATCTTTCCGAGCGTAAGCTCGAAGGCCGCCTCTACCGAGCCAAAAAATCCTTAGCTGCCATCATTGCTCAATCTTCAAAGTAGTTACACACTTGTAACGACCGTTACAACTATGTAAATCTCTAGCCATGAAGGATATAAAAATTGCATTAAGACATCTCAAAAAAGACCCTGTACTGAAAGGAGTTATAGATCAGCATGGGGTCTTGAACTATGCTCCAGTCCCCGATTTTTTCGATAGTCTGGTCGGATCTATCATCAGCCAGCAGCTCTCACTCAAAGCTGCAAATACTATTTATGGCCGTTTTACGAAATTATTTCCAGACGGCAAGTATTCCCACGAATTGATACTTGAGATTTCGGATTTGGAGCTTCGCTCCTGCGGCATGTCCTGGGCAAAGGTCAGATCAGTGAAAGATTTATCCGCCAAGATATTAGACAAATCTGTCCGATTGGACCTATTGGACCAAATGACAGATGAAGAGGTAGTAACACATCTCACCCAAGTCAAAGGCATCGGCCGCTGGACTGCCGAAATGAAGCTCATGTTCACTCTCCAGCGCCCCGACATTTTCCCACTCCAGGATATTGGTATTCATAACGCTTTTGCAAAATTGTACGGTTTAAACCGAAAACACAAAAGTTTTCTGACCAAAATGCAAAAAATCTCCTCGGCCTGGAAACCATATCGCACCGTCGCCTGCTGGTACCTCTGGAAAAGCCTCGATACTAAGGAGTAAAATCCCATAATGGACTTTGTAGCGCAATTTTGGGATCTCGTCTCAAAAGCTCAGACTATAGTTATTACTTCTCACGAATCTCCTGATGATGATTCAATTGGCTCATCCATAGCTCTTCTCGAAATCCTCACCAAAAAATTCACAAACAAAAATATCCGTGTGCTTTATTCTGGCAGCCCAGAAAATAGATACAGTTACTTCAAGCTGTATGAAAAGGTCGAATTCGCAAAAGACATGGCAGACATTTTGCCGAAAGATACAGACCTACTAATTTGTTTAGATGGCTCTCAATATAGCCGCTTTTCAAAAAATCCAGAGAAACTATCACAAGGGAAATACCAGACAATATGCATCGATCATCATAGTTCTCCCGTAGACAACTTTACGATCAGTTTGGTAGATGAAAACGCTTCTTCAACGACAGAGCTGATTTATAGATTGCTTGGTAAAGAGGTAGAAATTGATAAAGAACTAGCAGAAATTCTCATGTTGGGAATACTTGGAGACACAGGTACTTTTAGTTATCTCAAGTCCAATCAACTTGAAGTTTTTGACATCGCCAAGGATTTAATGCGAATCGCTGACATGGAAATCCAAGACTTCAAAGCAAAGTACGACACTCTTCCGTCACGAGTATTCGAAATTATAAAAAGACTGACACTAAACACTCAGTTTATTGAAGTTGCAGAATGGCCAACCTTTATGACCATCTATCTAGAGAGAGAGTTCATATCGGAAAACAAATACACAGACAATGAAATTAGCGCAGCTTCTCATATCTTCATGAGCAACTATTTTAGGATAATAACTGGCTATTCTTGGGGTATCAGCGTCACTCCTAAAAACGGCTCAAATTGTAGTATTTCTATCAGATCGCTTCCAAATAGCGTGAACTGTCGAAGCGTACTCGAGCGAATGAAGCTGGGAGGCGGCCACGATCGCGCAGCTGGCGGGACTTTCAAAGCGGCAGAAGGTGAAGTTCTAGATCCCAAAGAATGTTTGACCAAAGTAGTTGAGTGGCTGAAGCAAAACGAGGTTGTGGTTTCATGATAACATTTAAGTAATGCTCGGGTTTTTGTTTAAGATTGGCGTCATTGCTGCGGTGGTTGCTGTTGGAGGTTACTTCTTGTTTATCAAAAACCCCGATACCCTCAAATCTGTTTTGTCTTCCAAAGGTGAGCTAGACATCAAATCAATCTTGGAGACCAAGGTTCTCTCCAGTTTCAAAAACGTCTCAGCTGGCAATCTGGCAGAGAATGTCAGTAAAGGTCTAGATTCCATAGTCACTCACAACGATTCACCCGTGGTTCTGGGCATAAAGATCAGTAACGATAGTCTAAATAGCGTCATCGACTTTATCCAAAATCTCCCCCCCGACCAGGTAAACGAACTCAAGCAAGTCATCTGTGCCCCCGTTGTGAGTCCTACTCCATCTACCACCCCTTAATCCCCTCCTAGTCTAGGAGGGGAAACCCGAAGGGAGGGGAGGTATAATTCGCGTATGGAAGAGCTGAAGAAACAATTGGAGGATCTGAAGACTCGTTTTGCCCAGATCAAGACCAAACTGGATCCCGAGATCCGCGCCAAACATATTCGTGAGCTGGAGGCCAAGACGCTCCACGAAGGTTTCTGGTCCGACACCGTCGAAGCTCAAAATATCATGAAGCGCCTGGCTGCTCTGCGAGCCGAAGACGAAAACATGATGGGTCTAGAGTCCGAGCTGGCCGATGCACTGGGTCTGACCGATGTCTTGGACAATCCCACTGAGCTGGAGCCACATGTCAAAAAACTGACTAAAAAATTGGGCCAGTTAGAAATCAGAACTTTTCTCAACGGCAAATATGACAATTCAAATGCCATCCTTACTATTCACGCCGGCCAAGGTGGGACCGAGGCCATGGACTGGGCATCTATGCTCTTTCGCATGTACCTCCAGTTTTGTCAGAGTCGCGGTTGGGGGGTGGAGATAGTCGACCAGACCCCGGGAGAAGAAGCGGGCTTCAAAACTGTCGTTTTAGAAATTACCGGTCCATATGTCTATGGATATTTGTCCGGCGAGCGCGGCACTCACAGGCTTGTGCGCCAGTCTCCCTTCAATGCCGACAATCTGCGCCAGACCTCATTTGCCCTCGTTGAAGTCTTGCCCGAGCTACCCGAAGACGAAGGGGAGATAGTGATCCCCGAAGACGAAGTCCAGTTTGAGGCTTTTAGAGCCACCGGCCACGGAGGCCAAAATGTAAACAAAGTCAGTACCGCCGTCAGACTCACCCATCTTCCGACTGGCATCTCAGTTGCCTGTCAGACTCAGAGGTTCCAAGAGCAAAATAGAAAGCTCGCCATGGCCATGCTCAAGGCAAAATTGTGGGCCAAAAGAGAAGAAGAGAGAGCCGCCCACGAAAAACAGCTCAAGGGCAAGTACACTGCCGCCTCCTGGGGGACTCAAATCAGGTCCTATGTCTTGCACCCTTACAAGCTGGTAAAAGATCTGCGCACCGGCGTCGAAACTTCCCAGGCCGAAGCGGTTCTAGACGGCGATCTCGATGCCTTCATCGAAGCCGAAGTTCGACATCTGGCGCAAGCCTAGCCTGTGATATACTAAATTCATGCCACCTGCCACCATTTCTCCTAAATATATTTTGTATTTATGCACACTAGGTATCGTCCTGGTCGGGGCGGTATCGGGCTACTTCTTGGCCACTTCTTCAAAGACTTCACTGACCAGATCCACAACTACCGCTGGCGTGACCACTGACTCCACTGGGGCCAAAGTCATCGGCACGACCGATACCAAGACTTTTTCCGATAGTGCGACTGGTACTCTCGTGGTCGGTGGTCTAAGCGGCGAGGGGACACATCATCTAGAAAGACCCGGGGGGATCAGCCAGACTGTATATTTGATTTCATCGATAGTAGATCTAGAAGAGTTTCTGGGTAAAAAAGTCGAGGTGGGGGGTCAGACCATTGACGCACAACACGTCGGTTGGCTGATGGACGTGGGTCGCGTAAAAATTGTCGAATAACGAAAAAACCAACATCATGATCAAGGCATCAAAACTGACCAAAAAATTCGGGTCCGCGGTAGCACTAGACGAGGTAGATATGCATATCGAGCCAGGAGAGTTTGTCTTTATCACCGGTGCCTCCGGCTCTGGCAAGACGACGCTTTTTAGGCTCATTTTGCACGATCTTCTAGCCGACTCCGGCGCCCTAACCGTCGGCAGTGTAGATCTGTCCAAGCTCGCTTCAAAAAAAGTCCCCAAGTATCGCCAAACCATAGGCACCATCTTTCAGGACTTCAAGCTTTTGACCGACCGCAGTGTTTTTGAAAACGTGGCCCTGCCTCTTTTGGTCCGCGGTCAAAAAGATGGCGAGATCGAAAAAGAGGTCAAGCTAGCGCTCGAGACCGTCGGTCTATCAGATCGGTTGACCTTTTTCCCATCCCAGTTATCCGGAGGCGAGATCCAAAGAGTGGCCATAGCCCGGGCCATCGTCGGTCGTCCGGCTCTGATCCTGGCAGACGAGCCCACAGGCAACCTAGATCCCAAGACGGCCGGATCTATTGCCAATCTCCTCAAGCAGATCCACGTTCATCTCAAAACGACCATCGTCATGGCCACTCACAATGTCCAGATAGTAGACGACCTTGCCCAAAGAGTCATCACTTTATCTAAAGGCCGAGTCATAAAAGACGCCGCCAAATCCAAATATCATGAGTAACCAACTGTCATTAGCCCTCAGTCGTATTCGCAGGTCTCCATATCAGGCCACCGCGGCCATCGCCGTCATGACCCTCACTTTATTTTTGGCTTGTATCTTTATGTTACTAGCCGCAGGTTCCAGCGCCGTCCTCAGATACTTTGAGACCCGGCCCCAGATAAACGCCTTTTTCAAACAGGAATACGTCCCCACTCCTCAGGAGATTGAGCGGATCTCAGCCCAGCTCACCTCGACTGGTCTCGTCGAGACCGTGCGCTACATATCCAAAGACGATGCCCTCACTATTTACCGTGATCTAAACAAATCCGACCCGCTGCTCCTGGAGGCCGTGACTGCAAATATTCTCCC
>CAYHIN010000046.1:0-5397 GCA_964356705.1 uncultured Gammaproteobacteria bacterium | reverse complement strand
TAGATCATGGCGATTATTTTATAGGCACTCAAGTTGGGTAGGTTTTGGATAAACTCCCAACCCTCTTCAGCGGACCCAATTCCCAATTTAGATAAACGATTGTATCCCTCCACGCCAACTTTCGGAGTCGCACTAATCCAATATGGCACTCCCAATTTACCAACTGCTGCAAAAAAATCCTCTTTTTCAATTTTAGCGGCAATCTGAAACGCCACGAATTCCTCGTAGGGGAGTCCAAGCTGTTTCAACAAACCATAAATATGTTCCCGATCTTTTCGATCCTCTATCCTTAATTTGCGATGAAAGTATTGTTCGGTCAGTTTGCCCCAACCTTGCAATGATGTCGATTTGACGAAGTTTTTCTTGTCCATAAAAGTCATCGCCAATTATATCCGAAATTGCTCTCAATTCCAACAGCCTAGTCAAAAATTATTGACCCCGGGTATTATTGGGTAGTAATGTGGATAAGTACCTTGAAAATTTTTGCGTTTTCTTTTTGGGAGACAAAACCGAGTCCGAGCCGATGTTTCGCGGAGGCGAGCGAAGCGAGCCGGAGCCAGCAACATTACCGGGAATCTCGAAAATCAGTGCGAACTTTTTCAAAAACCCGCTCACAAAGAGAATGCGACATACCCCCGGCGGGAATGGCCTGCGCGGTGGGGGTCGCGCAGAGCCTGGCAAAGCCCTTTTTATACTGCACCCGGAGTTGCCGAAATTAAAAAGTACAAAAAGAAAACGCAAAAATTTTAAGAGACAAACCGCCATGAAATATATTGCTTATTGTAGAAAGAGTACAGATGAGAAGGATCGCCAGATTCTTAGTATTGAGTCCCAAATCCAAGAGATTCGGGACTTTGCTCAAAGAAAACACCTAGAAGTCGTCGAGTTTGCTACCGAATCTAAAACTGCCAAAGTACCTGGACGACCAGTCTTTGAGCAAGTATTTAAAAAAATCGAGAAAGGTGAAGCACAAGGTATTGTCAGTTGGCACCCAGACCGGCTGGCCAGAAATAGTATTGATGGCGGAAAGATTATCTATTTGTTGGATACAGGCAAGTTACTGGATCTCAAATTCCCGTCCTTCTGGTTTGAAAATTCACCTCAAGGTAAGTTTGTGTTAAACATCGCTTTCGGCCAAAGCAAGTATTATGTAGACAATTTATCAGAAAACGTCAGGAGAGGTTTAAAACAATTACTGCGCAATGGAGTCTGGCCAGCCAAGGCCCCCTATGGTTACATCTACAACAAACCAGCAAAGAAACAAGAGATTGACCCAATTAAATCCAAACTCATCAAAAAGGCATTCCAAAAGTATGCAGATGGAGAATGGAGTCAAACTCAAATAGCCAAGAACTTGTTTGAATATGGTTACATGAGAAAAAACGGAAAACCACTAAGTTTGAATGAAGTCGTCCGTTTTTTGACCAACAAGTTCTACATTGGCCTATTTAAATACAACGGCGAGTGGTACGAAGGCACCCATGACCAATTTATCTCCAAAGGCCTTTTTGATGAAGTGCAAAGAAAACTCAATCAAAACAAACGCAACTTTGCAGATCGTAAATTTAATTTCTTAGGTTTAATTAAATGTGGCGAGTGTGGAGCTTCCATTACTGCCGAACATAAATTTAAGTTTTACAAGAGAACTCGCGGCAAAGTTGAATATATTTACTACCGGTGTACCAAGAAGCTGAAACAATGTAGTCAAAAATATATTCAAGAACCAGATCTCGATCAGCAAATAAGGAAAGTTATTTTAAATTCAGCTTTATCTCAAAGCTGGGCAGACCAATGGATGAAATGGTTGGAAAGAGACGAAGTTGTTGAGAAACAAAACATTGAGGACAATGTATTCAAACTGGAATCTCAAGTGAAAATGTCAGATGAAAAGTTGAACACACTTTTAGATGGATACCTTGATGGCACAATAGAATCTGAAACCTACAAGAGCAAGAAGAACGAATTATTTGAAAACAAGGTTAAATTACAAGAAGAAATTGCCAAACTTCAGACCCAGGGTTCTACTTGGCTCGGACCAATGCGAGAATTTATAGAAACAGCCAAGAATGGGGATAAAATCGCGCGCGCAAAAAATAATGGCGAAGAGTTAGCACACTTCGCCAGAAACATCGGCTCGGACTACTTTTTAACTGGTCGGCAACTCCGGGTGCAGTATAAAAAGGGCTTTGCTAGGCTCTGCGCGACCCCCACCGCGCAGGCCATTCCCGCCGGAGGCACGTCGCACTCTCTTTGGGAGCGGGATACGAGAATCGAACTCGCATCTCATCCTTGGGAAGGATGCATACTACCACTGTACTAATCCCGCGCCCCGCGACTTGTGAATGCAAAGCATGAACAACAAAGCGCGGCAAGGGATATGAAATTGCAATTTCATATCCGCGACATATCTATTTTACAACCTTCTACACTGAATCTTAAGTCTCAGACCTGGTTCTATCAGGCGAGGATTGGGGATCTCGTTCGCAGTTGCAATCTGTTGCCAAGCGAATCCACTCCCGCAAAACTCCTGAGCTACATCCCACATCGTATCACCATTTTGCACTGTGTACTCCACTGGTTTTTCCGGCTCTAGCTTTGGTAATGTTATTTTCATACCTTTCACAAGCATGGATGGGTTGCTACCAATTGTTTCTTTATTGGCTTCATAGACTTCTGACCATTTGTATCCATCACCATATGCATCCTCTGCTATCTTCCACAGACTGTCGCCGGCTGCTATCTCATATTTCTCATCTTCTATTTGAGTGGATGTGGACATGGTATTGTCCGCGTCCGTTGTTTTGTTTATCGATCGCACATACCCCGTGACCACGTAAATACCCAAAAGCAGGATTATAACTCCCAAAAACAAAGTCATTCTATCCTCATTAATCCGAAATAGTCGCAAAACAGCTTCCATATTGTTTCCAAACTTTGCCCCAAATATATCCCCATTTTTTTTAGAATGCAAGATATGAGATATGCCCGACTCAAGCGATTTGCAGGCAAATCAGGTTGTGCATATATCAAAACTCTCGTCCGAAGGTACTGACTCGAGTTTATTGCTATAATTACTCCTGGAACACCCGTGGGGTCGTAGCGTAGCGGTTTATCGCACCTCCCTGTCAAGGAGGGGATCGCGGGTTCGAGTCCCGTCGACCCCGCAAATGAATGAGCCTGTTAACAAACTTGTTGACCATTTTGCATCGCAAGGAAATTTTGATCACACTGACATGGATAAGGTCAAAGAGACTGGTGAGCAGCATGGTATAGGACCTTTGGATGCCGGCAAAGCTTTCTTTGTAGCCAGAGAGAGAAATTCCTTAATCGAGGGCGAAATTCTTGATGGTGGCACGGGTGAAGTGGCCCGCGAAACTCCATTATATGGGGACAACAGTATCCACGACTTGTTGTTTGGGAAAACGAAGTGACTGATGTAATGAAAAGAGTAATCATAATCGCCGGACTTATGGGTAGCCCAAATGGCAATTGGAAACCGTGGTTAATGGCAGAGTTAGAGAAGTTAAACGTACTTGCCTCGTCCATTTACATGCCCATCTGGTTAGCCACAGTCTAGGGGGCACTGCTTAGTTTTTAATACCCACAATCATTTCATAAGTCTTGTTATTTTGGACACTATCGTCCAGTCCGTACAACTGTGGGGATATGACTGTAAAATTGCAAAAGAATTCCATAATTCCAACAACGCTTGCCTTTGGCCAGTGATAGACATCCATTTCTAATACTCCTTTTGGAAATTCTGCCGTGTACACAATTGGTTTTGGTTTTCCAGGAGACATCGCATTAAACGCTGGATCGATTTTATTTTCAGTCTTATTTTCTCCCAACATTGTTAGCAATAGCAAACCATCTTTTTTCAAAACTCGTCTCGCCTCTTCGATTGTTCCGTTTAATGCCCATAAAGAGTCGAAGGAGTGAACCAACATGTTCATGAGTACCACATTTGCCGATTGGCCTTTGACCGGGAGTTCTTGTGCCTGTCCATGTCTCACGTCAATTCCAGGATTTTCTCTCCTCGCCCTATCTAGAATATATGGGTTTGTATCGACTCCTAAGTAAGAATAACCCAATTGTTTGACGATTGGGTACATTTCTGCTGGACCACAACCGAGGTCTACCAATAATCCTTTGGGGTTTTGCTTAGCTAGCACTATCTTCAACCACTCAACTACAATTCCAGCTTTTCTGGGTGTATACATGGTATACACCTCTGCATATCTTCTAAGATATTCATCACTAGCCATCCCAGCGGATTATAATACTTGACCTATATGCTTGAGACTCATCCTTTTGGCATTTTTACTCCCAAAAATCCAAAGTATGTTCTCCTGGGCAGTTTTACCACCAAAGAAGCCTTTGACGGCAAGACGGATTATCACTGGTTTTACACAAACGGTCGCAACAAATTTTGGCCTATTTTAGAAAAAGTCTACGATATCGAGCTAAAAACTCTTTCCCAAAAGCAAGATTTATTTGAGAAATTAAATCTAGCCCTGGGAGATATCATCTATCAGTGCGAGCGAGTTAGAAATAGCAATCTTGACATGAATCTGATCAACATCGTGTACAACACCGCGGCCACCGAACAGCTTCTGACGAGTCACAAAATCGAGAAATTCTTCTTCTCCAGTCGTTTCGTGGAGACCAAATTCCGCCAGGTTTTCAAAACATCAATAACCAAATATCCTACTATCGAGTTAATCACTCTTCCTTCTCCCTCGACTCGATTTGCGGCGATGAAACTATCAGAAAAAATAAGTCGCTATAAAGACTTATTGCCTAAAGTATAATAAACCAGATGGAAAATAAATTTAGTTCAATTCGCGTTTTGATAGTTCAAGATGATAAGGTCTTAATAATTCATCGTCTCAATCACGGCTCAGAATATTGGGTGTTTCCGGGAGGCCATGTGGAAGACGATGAAACCGCAGAGGAAGCGGCAAAAAGAGAGGTGTTAGAAGAAACCAGTCTCAGAGTTACAAATATCTCTCAAATAGTTCCTTACCTACATCCCGATAACAATGAGTCTCAAGCGGTTGTTTTAGCACAAGTCGAGCCAGGTGAACCAAGACTAGGGAATGGCAATGAGATGTTCACGGACGAGGATCAATATATTCCTCAATGGTTAGATCTCAAGACCGCTCTCGGTCTTGCTAATATAGTCCCAGAACCAGCTAGCAAAATCTTCCACGATCTCTATGAAGACAAATAGACACATGTCGAATCTCGAGGTAGCCAAGCTGCTGCATTCGGTTTCTGCAGCCCTCACTCTCTCCGGGGCAAACAGGTTTCGCGTCATTGCCTATGACAAAGCAGCGGATGCCATCGAGCACGCCTCCTCCGAGGTCAAAGATCTCTGGGACGACGGCAAGCTCA
>CAYHIN010000045.1:0-5397 GCA_964356705.1 uncultured Gammaproteobacteria bacterium | reverse complement strand
ATATGATGCAGAAAAAGAGAAAAATAAGAGTACCGAGAAATTGTCAGTTTTGTAAGGAAAAGACTCTGCCTACGTTTAAGGACGTGGGCGTACTGTCTAAATATATGAGTGATCGGGGAAGAATTATTGGAAGGGATAGAAGTGGGGTGTGTGCTAAGCACCAAAGGACTCTGACCTCTGAGGTCAAAAGAGCCAGACACTTGGCGATCTTGCCGTTTGTGGCTGGATTGTAGTTTGTTGCTGCGCGGATTCGGTACCCCGTTTTTGGTCGTGCTCGGATCGATACCTGCGGGTTCCCTGCGCGCGACAAAAAGGGATACCTCCATCTGCTCGCAATAGTTTTTTTTATCTGATAGGATAATAAAGTTTATGAAGCCGCGAAATTTGTTGGTTGTTGGTCTGTTGATGATCCTGTCGGGATGGGTGGGAGTATGGATCGGGGAGAGGAAGCTGGAAGTTTCTTACCGAAACTGGAAACCCGCGGTTGTATACAACAAAGTCGTTCCAGGGACTTCGTCTGCTTCCGACGTAGATTTTTCTTTGTTTTGGACGGCTTGGGATAAGGTGTCGCAAAATTATGTAGATAAGACTGCACTGGATAGTAAAAAGATGTTGGACGGGGCCATCTCGGGGATGGTTTCCGCTCTGGGAGATCCATATACAGCCTATTTTCCTATCCAGCAAAACAAAGATGCAAAGGAAGATCTGGGGGGTGCTTTTTCTGGTGTAGGGATACAACTGGGATACAAAGAAGGAACTTTGGCCGTTATGTCACCTATCGATGGGTCGCCGGCTAAAAATGCGGGGGTGAGATCCGCGGATCTAATACTGAAAATCACTGACGTAAAAAACAAGGTCGAGAAAATGACCGACGGAATCACAATCCCGGAAGCCGTCAAACTGATAAGAGGGGAGAAGGGGACCAAAGTGACTCTCACTCTGGCGCGAGAGGGAGTGGACAAGCCGTTTGAGGTGGAGCTGGTGCGAGATACAATTGTGGTCAAGAGTGCAGATGTGGAGTTCAAAGATAAAGATGGTAAAAAGATCGCTTGGTTAAAATTGACTAGATTTGGGGACCGGACCGAAGAGGAGTGGATTGCCGCCGTGGATAAGATAGTAGGTACGCCTGTGAATGAACTGGCGGGAATCGTATTGGATGTACGTGACAATCCCGGAGGATATCTGGAGGGGTCCGTGTGGATCGCTGGTGAATTTTTGACTGGGGGTAAAACAGTGGTGACCCAAAGATATGGGGATGGATCCCAAATAGACAATAAGGTAAACAGAAATGGGCGGCTTCTGAAAATCCCTGTGGTAGTCCTGGTAAATAAAGGAAGTGCTTCGGCTGCTGAGATACTAGCTGGAGCTCTACAAGACCACAGACGGGCAAAAGTCGTGGGAGAAGTCACATTTGGTAAGGGCAGCGTGCAGCAACCGGAGGATTTTACTGATGGATCGGGTATCCACATTACGGTCGCCAAGTGGCTAAGGCCAAATGGGGAGTGGATAGACAAAAAAGGCATCACACCTGATGTGATAGAGAAGTACAACGAAGAGGAAACTGATGAGACTAAAGATAATCAGCTTGAAAAGGCGATGGAGGAGTTATGAATAAGTTTGTTGCGGGAGTCGCCTTGGGAGTGCTGGTCGTCGGGGCGGTTGTCACTGGGGCCATCGGCCAGAAGATGTGGGGAGAAATCAGCACTAAGCGCGAAGTGCTAAGTACTAAGCTGTTGAATGAGGAGAGCGTAGTTATCGATGTAGCAGAGAAGGTGAGTCCGTCGGTGGTGACAATCGGGATCAAAACCACGCGGTTGTTTAGACAATCTATATTTGGGCGTGTCTCTGCCGAAGAAGTAGAACAAGATATCGGATCGGGATTTGTGATCTCGGACGATGGTCTGATCGCGACCAATAAACACGTGGTGGGAGATACGGAGGCGACTTATAAAGTAATCACCAGTGATGACAAGACTTATGATGTGCAGAGAATATATAGGGATTCTCTGAATGATCTGGCGATTTTGAAGATAGACACGAAAGATCTGAAAGCCGTGGATTTGGGAGACTCGAGCAAACTCAAGGTCGGTCAGTTTGTGGTGGCGATAGGTACTGCATTGGGTGAATTTCGCCATACAGTGACTACTGGGGTGGTTTCAGGACTGGGACGGGGAATCACCGCTGGAAGTCCGTTTGAGGGCTCGGAGAGACTGGATGATGTCATCCAGACTGATGCGGCTATCAATCCGGGCAACTCGGGAGGACCACTTCTAAATTCTGCCGGCCAGGTGATCGGAGTAAATACGGCTGTGTCAGCGGGAGCGGAAAATATCGGGTTTGCCATCCCCATAAATGTCATCAAAGAGGCTATTGATAACTTTAATAAAACTGGGCAATTTAGTAGGCCTTACTTGGGTATCCAATACCGATTGATAAGTAAACAAACGGCACTGCTCAATGACGTGCCCCAAGGGGCTTATATCCAGGCTCTAGTGCCGGAATCTCCTGCTGAAAAAGCGGGTATCGAGGAGGGAGACATCTTGACTCTTTTGGACGGCAAAAAGCTGGAAGAGGACAAGAGTGTGGCTAGTATCATCTCCAGTCACAAGGTGGGAGATACAATTGAGGTGGAACTGTGGCGGGACGGTGAGACTCAAAAGTTAAAGACTAGGCTCGAAGAAGCAGAGTAATTTTGATATAATAGGGGCATGAAGGCTACTGGACATCCCAAATACTATGATGCGACTGTGACTTGTGCGTGTGGAAACACATTTACTGTCGGATCTACCCACCAGGCGATTCGAGTCGATATCTGCTCAAAGTGCCACCCATTTTTTACAGGTGAAATGAGATTTGTGGACACCCTGGGCCGAGTCGAGAGATTCCAGCAAAAACAACAGGCTATGTCAGGCGGGTCATATCTGTCTAAGAAAGCCAAGGTAGCCGCCAAAAAGAAAGCTGAAGCTGATGCTGAGGCTGCCAGACCCAAGAGTCTGAAAGAAATGTTTGACCGAGTCAAAGCGCAGGCGTAACGGGTATAACGTATAAAGTATTATGTATTGTGTATGGACTACCTCGAGAGTGAAATAAGTAGAATAGAACAAGAGATCGAACGGGCTAAGGCCTTGGTGTCTGAGCTGGGAGAAGAGGCAGAACAAGAGATCAAAAGATTGGAAGAACAAAGAGCAGTTCTGGTAAAGGCTATGGAAGAGCCGTCTTCGCTTGAAAGCTCCGACGAGCCAATGGAAGATTTCAATTCAGTTATTGTCGAGATTCGTGGCGGGGTCGGTGGTGACGAAGGCAAAATCTGGGGAGAGGATCTGGGGCGAATGTACGCGCGATATGCGAC
The DNA here is from genome assembly GCA_964356705.1 of uncultured Gammaproteobacteria bacterium. Taxonomy (GTDB): domain Bacteria; phylum Patescibacteriota; class Microgenomatia; order CAZETR01; family Amesbacteraceae; genus CAYHIN01. The sequence continues at coordinate 2,048 of CAYHIN010000045.1, read as the reverse complement.
AATCATGGGCTGGAAAGTGGTCGATCTAGATGAAGGTGTGATGGGAATCAAGGGCAAGAATGTCTTCTCGCAACTCAAATATGAAACGGGGGTACACCGAGTACAAAGAGTGCCAGAGACTGAGGCCCAAGGGCGAATACATACTTCTACAGCCTCGGTTGTAGTCCTTCCTGAAGTGCCGGAAAAATTGATTGAGATAAAAGATGATGATCTGCATTGGGAATTTGTCCGTGGCGGTGGTCATGGTGGGCAAAACGTAAATAAAGTGGCGACAACTGCTAGGCTTACTCATTTGCCTACCGGCATAGTGGTAAAAGCTTCTCAAGAACGATTTCAGGAGCAAAATAGAAAGATTGCTCTCTCGATGCTGCGTGCTCAGCTATGGGAGATAGAGCAGGAAAAGAAGATGGCGACACTAGCTGGTCAGCGCTTGGCTATTGGTAAGAATATGAGATCGGAAAAGATCAGAACCTATAACTACCCGCAAAACCGAGTGACTGACCACAGAATAGGAAAAAGTTGGCACAAATTGGACAAGATTTTGGAAGGTGACATTTCAGATATAATTGAGACATGCAGTTCAATTGGATCGACTGGGTAATAATCGTTGTAACTCTCTATTATGTATACGAGGGGTTTGAGGATGGGTTGACGAAGCTGGGAACTGACCTAATCTCTTTTTTGGGAGCCTTGTGGCTGACGGTTCGATATCACGGAGTGGTGGGCAGATTTATCGAGCAGAAATTTGGAACCTCATCTCTTTGGACTAATGTAGTCGGGTATCTGGTCGTGGGATTTGTGGCTGAGGTCCTAATAAGTTTAGTACTGGATAGAATAGTGAAATTGCTGCCAGGAAAATGGGAGGGGTCAAGAATAGATCGGGGTCTGGGAGCGGTGTTTTCGGCGCTCAAGGCTTTGATCATTATCACTTTCGTACTCCTTCTTACTCTGGCACTACCCCTGAGAGGGACGGTAAAAAGCGATATCCGAAACTCGGTAATTGGAGGAAAGCTAATTAGTCTCCCGGGAAAATATGTAGATGATCTGAATGAAACTTTGGACGAGCAGGTAACGGCGGCTATGAAATTTGTGACTATCAAGCCCCAATCTAATGAGACACTGGAACTGACTAGCCTGCCAAAAAATTGTGAATACAGGGTGGACATACAAGCTGAGAAAGAAATGCTAGGTCTAGTAAACAAAGAACGAACCGCAGATGGAAAAAAGATTTTGGTATGGAATGAGGATGTAGCCCAGGTGGCACGGAAACACAGTCTAGATATGTTTGAACGACGCTACTTTGCTCACCAAAATCCAGAAGGATATGACGTGGGGGATAGGCTGCAAAACGGGGGAGTGGACTATAGCTTTGCTGGAGAAAATCTGGCTTTTGCTCCGGATGTAAAGACTGCACATGAAGGACTGATGGATAGTTCTGGGCACAAAGCCAATATATTGGAAGAAAATTTTGGAAAGATAGGAATAGGGATTTACGATGGTGGAGTTTGTGGAATGATGTTTACGCAGAATTTTGTAGATTAATTATTGCGTTTCGCCTCCACTTTGTTTGCTCCGCGTTTCCCTCGCTGCGGCTCAGTCCAAATGCATCCGCAAAAAAGTTACGGCTGCAACGCTATCATTTTCTTTCCACCAAGAATACTCCTATGGCGATGATGATGGCGCCGATGATGAAAGGGAGGGTGATGGGCTCTTTGAGCCAGAAATATGCCAAGGGGGTACCAAAGAGAGGCTGGAGATAGACGAACGTGTCGGCCTCCGAAGTCTCGATACTTTTTTGGGCTTTGCGATACAAATAATAAGCGAGAGCACCGGAGAGGAGAGCCATATAGATGACACCCATGTGGGGTTGTAAGTTGTTGGTTGTAAGTTGTTGGTAGACCAGATATGTGGGTTTGGTTGTGAATAGGATTAAGGACACGGCGAGGAAACCGAGGAAGAATGAGATTGTGGTTTGGAGTAGCGGGGAAAGATGATGACGCAGTAATTTTTTGCCCATGATGACGTTTGCAACCCAGCAAAAATTGCCA
>CAYHIN010000044.1:0-6039 GCA_964356705.1 uncultured Gammaproteobacteria bacterium | reverse complement strand
GGGATTTTGTCCATGGTGCTTTCCTGCCAGCCAACCGTAAATTTTTGGTTCCTAAATTCTTCACGGGTCCATTTGGTGGGACTGAGATTTTTGCCGTGACGGATATCGATATTGGGAAACTCTGACTTCCAGCCATCTGATTCTAGATCGTCTACCCGGGCATCTCTGTGGTGGGTGCCGGGCTCAAAGCCCATTTCCATGCTGAAGCCGTTTTTTTCGACTAGAAGATAGCGTTTGCGATAGTGCTCAAGAGCCAGCTTTCGATCTACGCAAATACCACTCACCTGGCGGCAGTCATAGTGCAAAGCTCGACCGGACGAGGGATCGACTTTCCAAACATTTTCGTTGTAATAAAATTTGTCGTGAGTGGGGGGAGTGAAATCAAAATGTGAGGGATGATAAAGCACGTCGTGCTCGCAGAAGAAAACGTATTCGGTCTCGCTGTTTTCGAGAGCAGCCAAAATTTGTTTGAACATGGCCAGATAGCCCCGCTTGAGAGATGGGAAATGAATGTTTTTGTCACCGAAGGCCATCTTTTTTAGTGAAGCATTCACGATGGGTATATTTTTTGTTCGACTAATATGTAATAGGGCGTCACGTACTGGTTTTGCGATCTTTTCATCCAGCTCACAGTCGGTATAAAAAATGATACCTTTTTTGGAAGTAAAGAAATTTCTCCAGCCTGGGATATTTTTGGCGTGGGTTTCTTTCCAGCCTGCGGTATATTTTTGCTCTTTGAACTCCTCACGGGTCCATCTGCTCTTGGTGAAGTTATTTTCGTGGCGGAGGTCAATAATGGGAAATGCTGATTGCCAAGACCTCACGGGAAAGTCATCGACTCCGCGGGGGAAGCTGTGAAGACCGGGTTCGTAACCCATGTATTTGCTGATGCCATCGTTTACCAGCTCTTCGCCCAGCTCCAAAATTTCTTTTTGACGCTGATAAATTATCTCCAGCCTTTTTTTGTAGTGTCGGATCAAAAACTTTCTGTCTGCACACAGACCGGACAGCTGCTGACAATCGTCGACCCAGAGAGCGTGGTGATCTGTCCAGCGGACCTTCCAGATGTTTGTGTTGTAGTAATATTCGTGTGGCTTTGGGGGCGTAAAGTCAAAGTGGGACGGGTGGTAAAGCACGTCGTGCTCGCAAAAAAAGACGATATCGGCGGTACTGGCCTCTAGGGCTGCTAGTATTTGTTTGAACAAAGTCAGCCGACCTTTTTTGAGATCTGGAAAAAACACATTTTGGTCCCCAAAGTCTATTTTTTGTAGTGAGGAGCTGGTGATGGACATGTTTTTTTCTTTTGCGATGGCAGACAACCTATTTTGGACTAAAAGATATATTTCGGGGTCGAGGTCGTTGTCAGTGTAGTAAATAATGCCCTTTTTGAGGTGGTTTTTTGAGTCATATAAGATGGTCGGGGTGGACGTGTCGGTATGGGGCACAAAGTTGTTAGATTTGAGCCGGATCAAGTCTTCATCCGTCCAGCCTTTGACAGGCCAGAACTTTTCTACTAGCCAAGATAGGGGGCGGGTCTGTTTTGGCCATTTGTTGTTAAAGAAGAGGTCTCGGGCGTGGTTTTTGGCTCGTTCCTGATCGTGGCCCGAAATGGGATAGGGAAAACCAAAGTCTCCTCCCTGAGTTCTAAACATGTGGGCGTACCAGGTCTTGTGGTTTACCATGACGGATCCACCCGATAGCCAAGTCTTGGTTGCGACCTCGATACCCTGACTGCCCCAGCTACCAAATGACTCGTCACAAATTCCCAGCTCCCAATATTTGGCCCGGGTGATCATAAAGCATGAGCCTTGAAGTGACATACTGGGAGTGATGTCACCCTGGCCCTCGGGCCTCTTGGAAAAGTCGCCAAAATATTGAAAATGGGGCGTAGAATCAAAACAATATGAAATGCTTTTGGGACTCGGTTTGGCAAACCAGACTATGTCTGTGGTTGTATCCTTGCCACAGTCACGGCAGGGGCCACTGGGGCCTTGGTACCTGCGGTGACCATCCGGACACACCCAGTCGAAGGCGTGAAGATTGCGCATGAGAGGAGCCAGGGTCCAGTCGTCTCGCATTTCGGCCATCATCTTGACGTCAAAACCCTGGTCGAACGAGCAGTGAGCATCTACTTTCATCAAATATTTAGCCTTAGATAGTTTGGCAGCTTCATTGATGGATGCTCTTTGGCCGATGGGAAAGGGGTGATAGATGAGAGTAATTTTGGGGTCGGGGGGGAGAACAGGATTGGGCTTGTAGCCATCTAGAACTACAATTATTTCTGTTTTTCCTTCAATTTTTTCGAGAATATCCTGGATTGTCCTACCCAAGAAGATCTCATTCCGGGCAGGAATCAGAATACTAAGATCATACCTACTCACCATATTTTTTTTGTAGCCGTTTTATTACTTGTTTAAGATTTATTCTTTTACCTGTGATGTTCATCTCGCAGTTCCAATCGGGAATTAGATTAATCCAGAATTTAAATTCTTTTTTACCGATGAAATATCGATATGCATCTGGCGTTTCAAAAGGTATTTTTTGCTCTATCTTGGCTCTAATACCGTTAAGTAGAGTGTGAGGATTGTTACCCCAAGTGATGTTTCCAATTCTAATGATGGTGTAATGCGAGAAGGTCTGTTTGACCAATTCTTCCATGTGTTTTTTGTGTTCGATGTACATTGGGTTAGTGTATTGGTGACGAGGGAGAAAAAGACTCAATGAACTAAAATATACAACTTGTTTAGTTTTATCCTGGCTTAAGAGTAAAGATGTTTCTCTTTTGTATTCTGACTCTCTGGTTTCGTGACTGTTACTTACTCCAGAAGCGAAATATAACCGATTTGGATTGTCTGTAAGAACTTTTGCAATGTCTCCATTTCCTATTATCATTAGTGGGTGAATACGGATTAATGTGATGTATAATACAACAAATTTTAATGAACATGTTGTATGAAAGGAATTGTTTTAGCAGCAGGACGCGCAACTAGGCTATATCCAGCGACAAGAGTAATAAACAAACCTTTGATGCCAATTTACGATAAGCCGATGGTGTATTACTCTTTGTCAATTTTGATTCAAGCTGGAATCAGGGATATCTTGATCATTACAACACAAAGAGATTTGATCAGATTCAAAGATTTATTGGGAGATGGTAGTGCGGTTGGTTGCAACTTTAGTTATAAGATTGTAGAGGGTTCTCCTGGACTTGCGATTTCATTTATTGTCGGTAAGGAATTTATTGGCACAGAGAAAGTAGCACTTATTTTAGGAGATAATTTGTTTTATGGAGCTCAATTAGAAGAACAATTGGAGAAATTCACAAATGTGGAAGGAGCGGTTGGATTTGCTGCACATGTGAGTGATCCTGAACGATATGGTGTCTACGAGTTTGATGACAAAATGAATGTAATTTCGATTGAAGAAAAGCCCAATTATCCTAAGTCAAAATATGCTGTTTCAGGACTTTTCTTTTGCGACAATGAAGTAGTTAAAATTGCTAATGAAGTTAAGCCTAGTGTGCGAGGAGAGTTGGAAATAACATCAGTTCTTGAAGCTTATTTAAAAATGAGAAAATTAAAAGTTCAATTGATGAAAAAAGGAACATGGTTTGATATGGGAACTTTTGATTCGATGTTAAAAGCCTCCCAATTTGTGCAAAAAGTGGAAAAGAAGCGGGGTATAAAGATTGGTTGTATTGAAGAAGTGGCTTATCGGAAGGGATATATCGATATAAGGCAGTTGCATAAACTTGCAGAACAGTCGTCGAAAAGTGGGTACGGAGATTATCTCATGAGAATAAAATGAGAAAGATTTTAGTAACTGGAGGAGCAGGATTTATTGGGAGCAATTTCATCCGTTATTGGCTCAAAAAATATCCTACAGATAAGATAATTAATCTGGATAAATTGACCTATGCGGGACATTTGAAGTCTACGAAAGATTTTTCAAACAACAAAAATTATAAGTTCGTAAAAGGTGACATTTGTAATTTTAATCTTGTTGAAAGCGTAGTAAAAGAGGTTGATATTATTGTACATTTTGCAGCTGAAAGTCATGTAGACAGGTCTATTCGTGATCCTAAGATTTTTGTAAAGACGAACGTGGAAGGTACACAAGTGTTGATGGAAGCGGCGCTTAAGCACAAGATTAGTAGGTTTCACCATGTTTCTACTGATGAAGTGTTTGGTTCTCTACCCTTGGGTGGAGGAAAGTTTAGTGAAGATTCCTGTTATAGTCCGCGGAGCCCATATGCCGCCAGTAAAGCTGCCTCTGATCATTTAGTTAGAGCATATTACGAGACATTTGGATTGCCTATCACAATTACTAATTGTTCTAACAATTTTGGCCCATACCAACATCCAGAAAAAATGATTCCTAGATCAATAATTAACCTTATTCAAGGCGGTTGGTATACAGTAGTCTATGGAGATGGTAAACACGTAAGAGATTGGTTATATGTTGAGGATCATGTGAGAGGTATAGATTTTGTTTTGGATAAGGGCAAGATAGGAGATAGCTATTTAATGGGTGGACTGAACAGTGAAATTAATAATTTAGAATTAGTCAGCAAATTGGAACAAATTTTTGCTGTGAAAGCACCTGCAAAATCTATTGAAGATAGACTAGGAAATGATAGAAGATATGCAGTTGATTGGTCAAAGATCAAAAAGGAATTGGGCTGGGAACCTAAATACGGATTTGATAGTGGATTGGCAATAACTGTTGATTGGTACAAGAATAATGTGTCTTGGTGGCAACCATTAGTGTAAAATTCGAGACTATGTCATCAGATCCTAAGAAAACTTGGCGAGATAATAAGTTTGCACAAGAGTGGTTTATTCGAGGTCAAGTCAAGGATAAATGGAATTTAGGGAACGACTATGTGGAAAAACCGGCAATGTATAGTCAGTTAGGGGAATTGGATGGAAAAGCGGTGTTGTGTATGGGATGTGGGGCTGGAGAAGAGTGTGGATATATAGCAAAGAGGGGTGCTGGCCGAGTAGTTGGCATAGATCTTTCCCTCAAATTAGTTGAAAAGGCCAAGGAGAGAATAAAAGATTGTGAATTTCTGGTGATGGATATGGAAAAACTGAATTTCCCGGATAATGGTTTCGATATGGTCTTTTGTAGTATGGCAATGCATTATTTGAAGGATTGGAAAGAAGTACTGTCTGAGGTATTCAGAGTTCTTAAGCCGGGTGGAAAATTTATTTTTTCAGTATTGCATCCTATTAAATTGTCCTCAGAGATTAAAAGAGAAGAAGAGCTAGGAAAGACATCTTTTCTTTTGGGATATTCGAACGATAAAAAATCTGGCGAGTTCCATATTTATGGTGACTATTTAGGTGCAAATAAAGTAATAGACTGTTTTTCTGGAGGCAAATTGATAATAGCTTTTTATTCTAGATCTATGTCTACGATTTTTAGAGAGATCCAAAAGTCAGATTTTAGGTTAATGGAATTTTTGGAACCCACGGCTATAAGCGAAACAAAGAAAGTTAATTTGGTTTACTGGCAAATACGACAGAAAATACCTTTATTTGTGATACTCAAGTTAGCTAAAGGTTAGCTTTTGATATAGATTGGCTATATTTGAAATGTGATACCTTTCGGCTTTTTCTAAGCACATTTTGGCCATGTCAGTGTACAGTGTACTGGAAGTTCGGAGGGCGTCAAGCTGAGTGAGAAACTCCTCGGGTGTATTGACGGGTATATAGCAATTCTCCATTTCTTTGAAAGCTGGTTCATCTAGCGCAATAGTAGGGACGCCAAAGGCAGAGGTGTTAACAATCTTGAAGGGATTGTAGAGGCCGGGCTTGTTTTTGATATACGGTCTCCAGACGAGACCTACGTCGATATTTTTGTAGTATTTGCAGACTGAGAGGCGGGGATAAAAAGTAGAGTATTCAATCAGCTCCATATTTCTTTCGGCGATGCCCTTTCTAATCTCGTCTGGGATATGTGGGAAAGCTCCAGCCGATCCAATGACACCTACTCTGGTGATTTTGTCTCGTTGTCTTTTCTCTCTCTCAAAGT
>CAYHIN010000043.1:0-6099 GCA_964356705.1 uncultured Gammaproteobacteria bacterium | reverse complement strand
GGTGAGCAGGCGGCAAAAATCGAGAAAGAACTGAGAGATGAGAACACACATTACAAAGTAGCCAGTATTGAAAAGAAAGACTTTAAGAGGACGCCGCCCGCGCCGTTTACGACATCCACTTTGCAGCAGAACGCTGCAAATAAATTGGGTTGGAGTGCCAAAAAGACTATGCAAGTAGCCCAAAGCCTGTATGAAGAAGGCTTGATCACGTATCATCGAACTGACTCGACAAATATTGCAGCTGAAGCCACCGAAATGGCTAAATTACTAATTGTTAAAGAGTTCGGAGAAAAGTACGCTCTTTCTGAGCCCAGAATTTACAAAACCAAAGATAAAGTGGCCCAAGAAGCCCATGAGGCTATAAGACCCGCTGAGATAGGATTCAGGATTCAGGATTCAGGATTCAATAAAGACCAATATAAATTATATGACGTGATCTGGAAGAGATTTGTGGCCTGCCAGATGGCCGAAGTGATAGGTGAGTCGGTAAAAGTAATAGTAATTGCGGGGAAACATACACTCGAGACAAAAGGGGAAACTATCGCATTCGATGGTTGGTATAAAATTTTGGACAAAGATACCGAGGAGAAAAGATTACCGGAACTCTCAGAAGGGGAACAACTGCAGTTTGTGGATATGAAGTCTGAGCAGAAGCAAACCCAGCCACCGGTCAGGTACAACGACGCATCGCTTATAAAATCGATGGAAGAGATGGGAATCGGTAGGCCGAGTACGTATGCGCCGACAATTACGACTATTCAGGACAGGCTGTATGTGGAAAAGATAGAAAAGCGATTTAAGCCGACGGAGATTGGAATTGCGGTCAATGACTTTTTGGTCAAGAATTTTCCCAAAATTATTGATTATGAATTCACAGCCCAGATGGAAGATGACCTGGATGAGATAGCCAATAAAAAACATACTTGGCAAAAGGTGATTGGGGATTTTTATAGACCTTTTGAAAAGCATTTGGAAACTGTGACTGATACGGCGGCGAGGGTGAAGATAGAAGTGGAAAAGACTGGCGAGAGATGCCCAGATTGCGGCCAGGGAGATGTAGTGATACGCCTGGGAAAGTTTGGTAAATTTTTGTCTTGCGAGCGGTTTCCGGAGTGTAAATACAAGGCCAATTACGAGAATAAGATCGGGATGAAGTGTCCAAAGTGCGGCGTGGGAGAAGTGATCATCCGCAAAGCTAGATCAGGCAGAAGCTTTTATGGATGTAACACGTATCCGAAGTGTGATTTTGCGAGCTGGACCCGTCCTTCGCCTGAGGCTACGGAGGGCGCAGCTAAACCTGTGGTGGCGGAAGTAGCTGCTTCAGTTGCTAGTTGACTTGGGTTTGAAAAATTGATAGAAGTCAGTTTGATGACGCAGCAAATAAATGTATTGGTAGATCAACAAGGTTCGACACGATGGAATTCAGAAGTTGTGCCTAGTTTAGTAGCAGGGTTAATAGGAGAAGCGAGTACCACTAATGATTTTTTGAACAGGTGTGGGATAAAGGCTGAATCAGGACCAGATGGAGTGGTAATAAAATTTACACCAGAACCCAGATTGAGAATTAATGAGTCAGTTGTTGCGCGAATGGTAGTTTCAGCGGTTGAGCATTTGATGGTCGAGAGAAGAATAGAGGGATTGGAGCTTTCTGTGGACGAAAGTAGTGGGAGACGGAGATAATGGTTTTGAGTGATGGGGATATTAGGAAGCGAGTGAAGAAAGGTGATTTGGTGGTAAATCCGTTTGAGCCAAACTGTGTGCAGCCTAGCTCTATTGATTTGCACTTGGGGGCGGATTTTTTGGTATTTGATAGCCATTCACACACAGTTATTGATACCCAAAAAGGGACACGGGGACTTATGAAGAGAGTGTTGATAAAAAAGGATGAGCCGATCATTGTGCATCCCCGGGAATTTATACTAGGGACGACAGTCGAGAAGGTCAAGATTCCTGTGGATCTGGTGGCCAGACTCGAGGGAAAGTCTAGCTTGGGACGAATAGGGTTGGTAATTCATTCGACTGCGGGGTATGTAGATCCCGGGTTTGAAGGACAACTAACTTTGGAAATATCAAACCTGGCCAATCTGCCAATTGCCTTGTATCAAGGCATGAAGATCTGTCAGATCAGCTTTATTCAGATGACGAGTCCTTCTGAAATGCCATATGGGCATAAAAAACTAAAGAGTCACTATCAGGGACAAAAGGGAACGGCGGAATCTAATCTAAATAGTGTATGGGGGAAGAAGTGATTGCCATGAAAGTCAAGGTAAAGAGAGTCGATCCGAGCCTGCCAATGCCTGTGTATCAGACTAGTGGGGCTGCAGGATTTGACATCTATTCGCGGGAAGACGGGGTAATCAAGCCGGGGGAAGTAAAACTGTTTAAAGCGAATCTGATAATCGAGACGCCAAAGGGGTATGCACTGTTTATCATTGCCAGAAGTAGTCTAGCCCTCAAAAAAGGATTGAAACTGATCAATGGTGTAGCAGTCGTGGATCATGACTATTGTGGTGATGAGGATGAATTTGGACTGATACTGCACAACTTTACAAAAAAGGCTGTAAAGGTGGATCGTGGGGAAAGAATCGCGCAAGGAGTGTTTGTAAAAGTGGGAATCGCAGATTTTGTGGAGGTAAAAAAGATGAAGAGTAAAAGTAGAGGAGGAGTGGGAAGCACGGGGGGATATAAAAAATAGTTGAGAGTTGACTTGATGGGAGGAAGTTGGTAGAAAAGTGCGATGGCTGATATTAATACTGAGAGAAAAGTTTCGATAATCGATCCGAGCATATATTCTCAGCAGGTGATCGCTACTGCTATTGCAATGTTTTCCAGAGTGGAGAGAACTCTTGGTGATTCACTCCAGATGCTGACAGAAGCACAGTCGGACGCCTTTTTTGAGAGATTTATTGTTGGGTATGGACATGGGTCAGTGGCTGAACATGCTGTGCTGCATATAGGAGTTGAAGGTCTGTCTAGGTATGCTACGGAGCAACTTGAGTGGTCGAGACTGGCTTCTTATACAGAGAAGTCGACTAGATATAGGAGGTTGGGTATACAACAGACTTATAAATCTACGTTGGTTATTGGAAGCCCAGAAGCGTCTGTGGTTTATTCGGATACACTTAGGGCTCAGTTTGGTGCATACGATATCGCGACGGAACTGGTTAGACCGTACATGGTGGGATTGTTTCCGCGCAAACCAGATGAGAAAGAGCAGGCTTATGAATCGAGGATAAGAACTAAGTGTATGGATGTATGTAGATTTGGATTGCCAAGAGCTACTTTAGCTGATACTGGGATGACTGCCAATGTCCGAGTGTTTGAGGCTGTTTGTGCCCGGCTGCTATCTCATCAATTATTGGAAGTTCGAGAAACAGGAGAGGAGATAAGACAGGCTGCCATGCAACAAGCCCCAATTTTGTTCAAATATTCACATGCAACAAATTATCTTGAGGAGACTAACCAGAATGTTAAGGATTGGGTAGTAAATCATTTGGGTGAAAGCCCTGTGGATCATGATGTCAAACCAGACGCGCATCTGGTGGAATTTGATCCTGAAGGGGAAGAAAAATTCTTTGCCACATGGTTGTTTAAATTTGGTGGTGGCAAGTCCTATATGGAGTGTAGAGAGAAAGTGAAACTGATGAGCCAGGAAAATCGTGACGAATTGGCTCTGGAGATACTGGGGAAACTAGAATTACATGATAAAGGAGGACGTGAGCTGGAGAGGTTGAGACTGGTTTATGATCTGGAGCTGGATTATGGATCATATTATGACCTCAAGAGAAATCGGCCACTTACTCCAGAGGTACAAGAAATAGATGGAAAGATGGGAGTAATTTTGCCTGCTGTTTTATATGAGTTGGGTTGTGGAGATCAGATGGAACTTGCCATGCGGGAAGCGATTGATGCAGCGCGATTTGTTGAAGATAAAGTTGGTCATGGAGAAGGAGGTTATCTTTATTCCAACGGTACGATGATGAGGATGCTTATGGATATGGGTTTGCGTGAATTGGTTGATATTTGGAAGTTGAGAGCCGCACCACAAGCTCATCCAGCGTACAGAATACTTGTGCTTAAGATGGGAGAGTTAGCTGAAAAAGTCTATCCTACATTATGGAAACATCTGACAAAGCATCAAAACTTTCCAACGAGTCAAGAAATCTACAATAGCTTTTATGAAAGGTCTAATCTAGAATGATCGTATGAATAAGAAAGGGCTTTTTGTAGTCTTGTATGGACCTGAGGGAGTGGGGAAGAGTAAGCAAGGAAAGATGCTGGAAGAGAAACTAGTTGAGATGGGGAGACTAGTACGTACGGTCAGATACCCGATCTATGACAACGAAAGTGGGCAGAAGTTGGATGCTGCCATTCATGGTAAATCTAGGCCATTGTCGGAGGAGCAGATGCAGGAATTGTTTGCCAAAAACAGAGCTGAGTTTGAACCCACTCTCAAGTCCTGGTTGGCAAATGGGGTGACTGTGATAGGAGAGAACTACAAGGGGACGGGACTGGCTTGGGGAGGAGTGAGAGGAATAGATATGGAGAGGATGGAAGAGATGAACCAGGATAGTCTAGAGCCAGATATAGCTATATATATAGATGGACCTAAGAGGGGTGACTCGTATCCGGCTGATCATCCATACGGGGATGAAGATGAATGGTATAGATTGCGGCAGGCATATCTCACACTAGCTGACAAGCATGGTTGGGTGAGAGTACAGGCCGATGAGCCAAATGTGGTGGTGGCAAATAGGATCTGGGCGGTGGTGAGGCCTGTAGTTGTGATCAGATAGTTGACTGGGTGTGGTAAAAATTAGAGTATGGGGATAAAAAAGGATTGGGTGAACCGAGCAACTGAACTAGGCAGTGCGATGGGTGGTGCACTTGGAGTTATTAAGTTGGGAGAAATATTGGGTCAGCCGGTGTGTATTGGGACTATGGGACTTTTGGTGGGAGGGGTACTGTTTTTGTTTGTCCGTAAAATAAATAAAGAAAATTCGAAAGTGTGATATAAGCTGAGCTTGAAACACATTGCAAAAAATGTGTTATAAAAGTCGGATGTCGTTACCACTTGTTGAGAAAGTGAGCTTTAGGGACGCCGAATCTACGGAAAGGTCATTGAACGCGGTATGGGGACTTATTGAATTGAGAGAATGTTTAATAAGAGAAGGTACTGATCAAAGTCTGCTGATGTCTGTGAATGATAGGTTGACCAGTTTCCTTAGTCAGTATAAGGCGGTAGTCGGAAGTGATCATGCAGTAACTTCAGAGATATCTAATAGGGGCTACGTCGATGATGGGAGCCGGGCATGGCAACTGATGACGATGAGTGTGACTGACGATCAGTCGGCCATCGATAGAGATGTCGAAAAGGATATAATTCCAGCCGTAGGAATTACCGGGTTGATACGTGCTGGAAAAGGGATCGCGGGAAAGATCCTGTCCGTGGAATACTCTGGAATTCATACCCCCTTTGTAGAATCACTAATTGCATATTCATATGCATTGGGTTATCTGCCTGATACAGACAGGGTCGCAAAAAGAGAAGTAAATGATCTAATAAAGCCCAGATTTGGAAACACTACTTTCGCAGAAGCTTCAATTAGAAGAGCTAAGAGAAGAGCGAGTGGTAGACATATACGAGTGTTGAGTTTTGATGGTTTGAGATCGGTCGATGAAGCAAGATTATTTTTGGATCGGCCCATGAGGAGATTGATTGCCATTGAGGCTAGTCTGGAAACCAGATACAGGCGGGCCCGTGAATCCACAGATGCTTCAAAATATGGTGAGAAGCCTAAGACTTGGGAAAGTTTTGTCGTAGACAGTGAGTTTGAGAGAATTCATATGATGGGACCTGCTATTGATTTAGCCCAGATTACTTTTCCTAATGAGGGTGAGGAGTTCGAACTGACCAAACAACTTGTGGAATACTTTGATCCTATAATTGGAGAATGGAAATAATATTTTTGGGGGTTGAAAGAGAAACAAAATAGGTTTATTTTGGAAAGAGTTGTATGAAAGACGAAATTCCTATAGATGGCAGAACGACTACTATCGCCAGCAGATCTTCTGAAAGAAGATCTAGAAGCTTTGGGT
>CAYHIN010000042.1:0-6117 GCA_964356705.1 uncultured Gammaproteobacteria bacterium | reverse complement strand
GTGTCGTAAAGAAACTTGATGGTGGCGTGGGTTTTGGAAGCCATTACGAACCGATTATAGCGCTCCTTGTCCCAGTTTTTCTAATTGGTCGTTTAGCCTTCTCAGCATACACATACGTTCTGCTCTCTTTTTAAGTTTTACCCAGTCTACTTGTTGAGATCCTACCAACCCCTCCATATCTGACAAGTCGGATTTGAATTTACCGAAATCATCAGTGCCTTGTCTACCTAAGGCTGCTTTTAATAAAACGAGATCTTCTAAACCCATTATCTGACACTCAAGCCCCATGAACCTGACCGTTTTAGACTCCTCCCAAAGAAGGTCGAAATCAAACTGCACTACTCCTCCTGGATATTTGACTACCAATCCTGAATTTATTTCTACACCTGGACTAATATCTACAAATCGTGTGTCTGCGGCTGAACTATGTTTTTCACCGACCATAAGCTGCAAATTGTCTGCTAGAACTGTGATCTTATTGTCAGGAACCAGAATATCGAAATCTTTCATCAATGCTCTGCCTCCATATAAAAATGTAGGCATTCCCGAAATAAACAGACTGCGTGAAGATAAGCAATCTAAGGTGTTCCTTAATCTGAAATATCCTTCGGCCATTTCTGGTTTGTAGAAGATGACTAGTGATATAGCCTTAAACATTCTTTCTGCTGTTTCGTATACGTTTCCTATGACTGGGATAATATAAACGTGAGCAATCGTTCCTAGGATATTCAATATTTGTTCCGACTGAGCAACGTATTCAGCGTAACCCTTACGAAGACTTTCGTCATTATCACCGGAACGTGGAGCCAAGCTAGTCCCGTCTATATCGCAGATTCCCGCCTTTTTTGACGGTTTAAGATCAGGATGATAAGACTCACCACAATCGATGCAGACTAGCCTACTAGCTGCCCTATCGACTACTTGCGCCTCAGTTAGGTCAAATTGAACAAGTTGTAAATTTACACCATATTCTCGCGCCCAACTAACCAAAGCCTCTGATTGTAATGAGGTGCGAGGGATATTGTCTAATAAGATATTTGCCGATGTTTCGTGATGAAGATGATCTAATAAAGCAGGAATGAAAGTATTGTCTGGAACCATTGTTCTACTGCTTTCTAAAACTGATGATAAGCCAGGAACAACGTCTCTACCTCTAAGTATTTTTGATTTAACTGTTTCGCTTAAAAATATAGTTTGGGTAGTTTTACCCGATGTGGGAGGACCATTGAATAAAAAGGCATTTTTAACCATTTCTTTTGTCTGTTCTCGATCTAACTTCATGCATTTAGTTAGACGTGGTTTGAAGGAGTACTACTCGTTTGCGTGGGTTTTTGAAGCAAATGGCGACTAAAGAAACCTGATCCTCTTCTGGGCTTATTCGTGTTAAAATATGAGTACGCTGACAGAAGGCGTTTTTTTATGCAGGACATACGTAACATCGCCATTATCGCCCACGTTGACCACGGCAAGACCACACTCGTGGACGGGATGCTCAAGCAGACCCATACTTTTCGTGACAATCAGGCGGAAATGACCCAAACCACCATCCTGGACTCAAATGACCTCGAGCGCGAGCGCGGAATCACCATCCTAGCTAAAAACACAGCTGTCTACTACAAAGATGTCAAGATAAACATCATCGACACCCCAGGACATGCTGACTTTGGCGGCGAGGTGGAGCGAGTGCTGGGTATGGCTGATGGAGCCCTTTTGATCGTAGACGCTGCCGAAGGACCACTGCCTCAGACCAAATTTGTCCTGCAAAAAGCCCTACAACTAGGCTTGAAAGTAATACTAGTAATCAACAAGATCGACAAAAGAGATGCCAGACCTGAGGAAGTACTGCACGAGACGGAAGAACTGTTTTTGAAGCTAGCTGAGACCGAAGAACAGCTCTCATTTCCGGTCATCTATGCCGTCGGACGGGAAGGAAAAGCTGGCAATGGCAACAAAGTGACAGATATGGCCCAAGATCTGTCACCGCTCTTTGATCTGATCCTCAAGATTGTGCCTAATGGAGTAGTAAACACCGAACAGCCGCTACAAATGATGATCTCCACCCTGGATTTTGATACCCACTTGGGTAAGCTAGGTGTGGGAAGAATCAAAAGAGGCACAATCAGAACTGGACAGAGAGTGGCCCTCGTCAATGAAGCTGGAACAGTCGGGACATTTACCGTCGAGAGACTGTATACAAGCCGTGGGATCGGACGCGAAGAGATCCAAGAAGCCCCAGCAGGAGATATCGTGGCTCTGGCGGGAGTCAAAAATATAGAGATCGGCCAGACGATCACTGATACCTCAACTCCTGAAGCGCTCGTGGCTACTAAAGTGACTGAACCCACACTCAAAGTGACAATGGGGGCCAACACCAGCCCATTTGCCGGAAAAGAAGGTAAGTTTGTCACTAGTCGCCAGATTGGCGACCGGCTGGCACGCGAGAAAGAAACAAATCTGGGAATGCGATTCGCCGATCTGGGTGGAGGCGAATTTGAAGTAGCCGGGCGAGGAGAGCTGCACATCGCGGTCCTGATCGAAAATATGCGCCGTGAAGGCTATGAAATGCAGGTCTCCAGACCGCAAGTCATCATGAAAGATGGTCAAGAACCTTATGATGAAGTAACTGTAGAAATTCCGGATGAGCATGTGGGATCGGTCACCACTGAAATGGGTAAGCGCCGGGGTCTGATGGAAAATATGATGGCAGATGGTAAGGGTGGAACCAAGATCACCTACATGATCTCGCAGCGAAACATGATCGGGGTGCGAAACATCTTGCTGACTCTGACCAAAGGAACAGCTATTTTTCATACCCAATTTGCAGGGTACAAAGATGCGGGACCAGTAGCTGAAGATGTGCGAGCCGGAGTACTCGTGGCCTTGGATGCTGGAAAAGCATTGTCTTACTCTCTGGAAAATGCCCAAGAACGGGGCATCACATTTATCGAACCTGGAGAGGATGTGTATGAAGGCATGATCATAGGCCTGGGAACTCGGGAAAGTGATGTCGAGCTAAATGTGTGCAAAGGCAAACATCTGACCAACATGCGCTCATCTGGAGCGGATATAAAAACTGTCCTGACTCCGGCTCTGAAGATGTCACTCGAGCAAGCCCTAGACTTTATCCAAGATGATGAACTGCTGGAAATCACTCCAGTTTCCCTGAGACTGCGCAAGAGATATCTAAACAAAATCGATCGCATCCGAGCTACGCGCAAGGGCTAACGATCGTCTCCTGAACCGTGGATCGTTCCACGATTTTTTCTTGACATAATTTTTTCGAAATTTGTTTTGAGTACTTCTGACATCGGTATGTCTAGCAAGTCACAGAGCCTGGCTAAGTACCATTGCACATCCCCTATTTCCTTAACTAAACCTGCTTTTATCTCATCATCAAGCTGACCATTGTGATCACGAATTAATTTTTTTATTTTGCCAGCTATTTCTCCGGCCTCCTCGGCTATGGCAATTGTTACATACTTTATGTCACCGACCGTGGTTGAATAAAGGGGAGATATAATTGCGCTGCGAGATTGGACCTGATAGTCATCGATTGTAACTGGATCCTTCAGCTTCGGCATGCTCAGCTTCAGGATGACAGTTCAAATAAGCGGGAGACTTCGGACCAGTTGACGACGTTCCAGAAGGCGGTGATATACTCGGCTCTTCTATTTTGATACTTGAGATAATATGCGTGCTCCCAGACGTCGAGGGCGAGTAATGGAGTGTTGCCTTGCATGAGAGGGCTATTTTGAAAAGAATGTCTTTTGAGAGCCAATGTCCCATCTGGTTTTTTGACTAAAAATGTCCAGCCTGAACCAAAAACGGACATGGCTTTGGTAGTGAACTGCTCTTTGAATGCGTCGAGGCCGCCGAAAGTGGAAGTGATTGAGGATAAGAGGGAAGGAGAAGGAATAGAGGGAGTAGGTGAGAGAAGAGACCAAAATAAACTGTGATTGGCGTGTCCCCCACCGTGATTTTTTACCCCTTGGCGAATGCCTTCGGGAAGAGATTCGATATTTGCCAGAATATTTACCAGATCTGCTTCAGTTTTGTCTGGTAGGAGTTTGTTTAGGTTGTCCACGTAAGCCTGGTGGTGCTTGCCATGATGAATCTGCATGGTCTGAGTGTCGATGTGGGGCTCTAAAGCCTCGGGGGCAAATGGAAGTGGGGGAAGCGTGAACATACTTTTAGTATACCAGCCAATTCAAGTAGCTGAATAGACTACACCGTAAGTGGCACCAAGTTTTCTAATCAATTTTTTGTCTTGGAGGAATTGAAGATCTCGATGAAGAGATTCTGGGCTAACTTGCATGAAACGTCTCCTTATAAAGTCGAACGAACTCTCAGGATGATCCTTTAATAAAGCTAGAACTTCTCTTCTTCTGGGTGATAGGTTTGGACCTGAAATTATTTGTGGGGGATTTTTAAAATTCTGAAGAGCAAGGGTTGATTGACTAAGAAGTGAAGTGGTATAAAAGTGAATGAATTCGGATATGGTGTGGCTTGGATAAAGAGCTTGATAATACCAATCACGATTTTTGTTAATGTAATTTTCAATAGGAACAAACCCCCTGAGTCCATAGCCATAAAAATGTAACAAATATGATGAGATTAATCTCCCAGTTCTGCCGTTACCATCTGCAAATGGATGAATTTTTTCAAAAATGAACTGTGCTATCGCAGCAACAATGACTGGATGCTCGGAAAGCTGATTGATGTAGGTTACTAGTTCTTCCATAAGTTCGGGGACTAAAATGTGTAGTGGGGTTTGATGGATTACCTGACCACCTGAATTGAAGATGGCCCAAGGTTCGTGTCTATATTCTCCTGCGTACCCTGAAATATCTTGGAGAACAAACTTATGAAGTCTTTTGATTACTTCGGTATTCAATTTAGGAAGAACCGATTGAATATATATAAATTTGTAGGCATTTATTAGATTTTCACCTTCTGTTCCGGGAGAATGCTCCGTGGCCGGGATATCTTCTATTTGAGCTGAAGAAACAGCACTGTTTGTAATAGATTTTTCGAATATTAGTTCTGCTGTATCTGCAAGGACAGGCAAAACAGAGAAAACCTCTTTGAGTATGTCTATCTTTGACAACCACTCTTCGACCTGGGGAAGTATCTGCCATTTATAATCGGAAATTGCCATCTGCTAGATATTACAAGAATCGATAAGAAGTGACAATATGTGACAAGATTCGACAAGAAGTGACAAAACACTACTGTGACTCAATTATGACTTTGGGATCGGATTTGAACTCGGTGTAGCGATACCAGATAGGAGAAAAAATGATGAAAACAGAATCAGAATCTATAGGGAATCCGACCGAATATCTGCGCTCATAGAGGTCTTGCATATCTGCCTCTCTTTTGAGAGCGACTCTGGCCGTGCCGGTTGCTTGCCAACTGATCCATTCCTGATCGGTGACTCCAACTACTACTGAGGCGTTTGCCGATTTTCCGTCCAATAAGTTTTGGACTTTGCGAGTAGTATTTTTGGTGTGAATAATGATTTCGGCTGCCTGAGTAGATGCGTATTTACAGGTAGCAGAGTGCAAAGATCCATCCTCTTGGATGACAGTAAAAACGCAAAGACTGTTGCGCTCCAAATAATTCAAGATTTGGGAATCGATCATAGTTTCTTAATCTTATATCCTTCTGTCTTGTCTGGCACTAACTGAAACTTACTACCATCAGACAGATCTCCGGAGAGCATGCTGCGGCTGATAATGTCGCCGAGGGTGAGATCGATGAGTCTGCGCATGGGACGAGCACCAAACTCGGGGTCAAAACTGTCCTCCGCCACGGCCTCGGTCAGATCTGGGGTGATCTCAAAATGAATATTTTTCCTTTCAAGTGAAACCTGGAGATCTTTGAGCATGAGACTGGCTATTTGGGTCAGCTGACGCTTGGAGAGGGGTTCAAAAACCACGACCCCATCAAAGCGGTTGAGAAACTCGGGAGAAAACAGACCCTTGTGCTGAATGTACTCCAATACTTCTTTTTGGAGCTGACCCCCCATGCTTCCCGCGCGGACTCGATCACGAATATAGGTGGAGCCGGCATTGCTAGTTGCGATCACAAACAGATGCTGACAATTAATCTTTT
>CAYHIN010000041.1:5100-6530 GCA_964356705.1 uncultured Gammaproteobacteria bacterium | reverse complement strand
TTGATGATTCTGAAGTTGGGTGTCCCAATCCCTTCTTTATACAGCTTACGCTTCACTGCAGCTTTGGAAACCACAAATGGAAAGCTGGCTCTCGACAGACCCATCATCCCTCGTCCCATACGTTCTAGATCAGCAGCCAAATTAAGATACAGTTTCCACCCCCCGCTGTCGTCTTCGGCCAAATTTATAACTACATCTCCTGGTACATGCAGGGCCTTTTTTCTATTCTTGCCATTTACTTCAAACATGCGCACCACATGTCCTCTTCGCTCTAGCGCATCATTTATATTTTGCGCCATTACCACACTGTCTTTATTATCTTCAGATTCACCTCCCGCAAACAGAATAGCGACAGATACCGGGTATTCAAATTTATACGGTGGCATATCTTGAATACGCGTTTTCTACGATGTGCGAGAGCATCGTTTCATAATTAAGTCCTACAGCCCGAGCAGACAGGCCAATCCCACTTTCCGTATCAAATCCCATTCCGGGATTGTTATTTATTTCCAGTACATACACTTCATTTCCTTTTATTCGCATATCAATTCGCGGATAATCTCTTCCATCCATCTGCTCATAGCATTTCACACAGATCGCGTTTACTTTATCTCCCAGCTCGGAAGACAGCTGCACGACAGCAATATTCGAATCTCCATAGTCCTCACTTTCTTCGTTCCACTTAGCATCATAAGTCAATATTTTTGCCCTCCCAGGCTTATCAAAAAATGAGACTTCAGCTGGAGGCAATACCCAAGGTTTCCCATCTTTTTCAAACACAGTCACCTGGATCTCCCGGCCTTCAATGTATTCTTCATTCAATATCGGTTGGTTAAACCTCTCCCATAATTCATGATTCCTAATTCTTAATTCTGACTCAGTATTCACCACGCTCATCTGTGTCAGCCCAATCCCACAGTGTTCCAGAGCCGGCTTCACAATCACAGGAAATCCATAATTCATAATTCCTAATTCATAATTCCCGTCATATATCTGATACTTAGGAGAGGGGATTCCCAGTTCTTCAAATCTTTTCTTCATCAAAACTTTATTTGAAGAGAGTTCATAACCCGACGATCCTGATCCTGTAAAAGCGATTCCTTTTTCCTCCAGATTTTTTATTACTCGCACACCCAACTCAGTTTCTTTCCCCGACCATTCGACTAGATTAAATACCAAGTCAGTATCAATATCTTTCAAACTCTCGATATCTTCTTTACCAACAGCTTTTATCTCCACTTCATATCCACACTTTTTTAAAGTGTCATACACCGAGTTCGCTGATTGTTTTGTATCGTCATCTGCTTCTTCGATATTTATAGTTGTAGATGTGCCGGGCAGATTATAGATTACACAGATCCTAGACAACCTTTTCACTGCACAAACTATAGAAAAGTATTACAAAGTAGTGCAAGTTTTTTTGTGCCTAT
>CAYHIN010000041.1:0-5000 GCA_964356705.1 uncultured Gammaproteobacteria bacterium | reverse complement strand
ACTGCACAAACTATAGAAAAGTATTACAAAGTAGTGCAAGTTTTTTTGTGCCTATCTGAAGCCATAAATATATCTTTTCACGATCAAAAAACCACAAATATCTATATATTTACACATTGTAATACGATGTATTACAATGTAGATATGACAACGCAAAGAAAGAGCAAAGTTACTACACTACGATTAGATAAGAAACTAAAACAAAAACTCGACAAATTCTGCGAAAAAAATGAGATTTCCTCGTCACAATTGATTAGAAAATTACTAAAAGACAAACTTAAACATATTAGAATTTAGTGGGGGAGTAACAACTATTTTACCGGGTGGAATTTTTTGTGAGTTTCTTCGGCAAATTTATCAGAGGCATGCACATACCGAGTCGTAGTATCCAAAGATTCGTGCCCCAATAATACCTGGATGGCCGCAGGATTTGCTCCCGATTCAGCCAGATAGGTAGCAAAGCCGTGTCTTAGACTGTGAGCCGAAGTAGGCACGTTTATGCGTAACTTTTCACGGTAGATCTTTATTTTTGACTGCAGGTAATTTGTGGATATTCGCCGTATTGACTTACCAGCATTTGCGCCTCGTAGAGGCACAAACAGAGCCGGTGCCGTGTCTTCTCTCATACTCAGATATCGCTCTACCCAGGAAATAGCTCTGGGTGTCAGATACACAAATCGTTCTTTTTTACCCTTTCCCCGTATGAAAAGTCGGCCTGAACCGTCCAGTTGAGCTTTGTTCAGACTCACGAGTTCCGATATACGCATTCCCGACGCCATGAGCACTTCCAGCATGGCTCGATTACGCGTTGCTATATATTCATCTTTTTCTAGTTTAGACGGACTCTCAATCAGTGAAATCAATTCTTTTAGCTCTGCTACTTGTTTATGTTTTTTTTCAGTCTTGACCATCTTGATAGCATCTGGTGGCACTGGTACTTCCTGGTCTATTTCTATCAGATACTTGAAGTACGACCGCAACGACGACAGGGCTCTGTTGATACTTTGCGGCGCCAATTTATGAACCGCTGTAAGCCCCGTAGACGGCTGTTTACGATCACGGCTTACCAAGTACGCCTTGTACTGATTCATCGACTGTTTGTTCAGGGCTTCAAATAGGGTTTTTTCCATTTCCAGAAAGTCTAAAAATTGCTTCAAATCACGCTCGTAATTATAAATAGTTTCTTCGGAATAATTTTGGGTTTTGATATATAGGAGAAACTCATCAAAGTAGGGTAATAACGGTTTCAGATCAGTATTTGTCCTATCTGTCATATATGACTTATTGTACTGCACATCCGGTAACACTAGTGACACTCCTCCGGAGATAGATAACTGAGCATTAGACACATTATACTCGGTTATTAGAATGAGTAAATAGAGGGTCCAGTCCCACAAGAGGAGAGGTCTCTCCCGTCCTCTCACTCCTAGTCCACAAACATATTCGTCTTATATGTCATATACGACCTATTGAGCGTGTGCTTCTCTGTATAGGGTTATCCACAGGTAGTTAGCAATTAGTCCCATAGTTCGCCATAAACATATCAAACTATATCACCCTACCCTATAGTCTCGTGAAAACCCCTCCCCTCCCCGTGTGAAAATATCTTATCACTAATCTTGTCTTAATTCCCGCTCTCGCTCCCAAAACTCAACTGCGTGCCTGCACCATTTCTCTGTTGTCTTTCAGCTTCCTCAGTCCTCCGTCGTGAAGTATCGCCTGAATGGGCTGGTGGTCTCCCTGCTGCGGTCTTATTTCCCTGCTCTGGAGGTAATGTGGGAGGCTTAACTGTTGTCTGAGGTTTTGCTTCGGCTCCCATACTCAAAAAATTATACTCCCCTCCCGGATGCAAGCAACATGGTAACGAGGACTACTGCTCCCACAGTTACATATTCCCAAACCGTTTTCGAAAAAAGTCTTTGCGAAAAATGATGTTGAGAAATCCCTAGCATGATGTATAGCATTGTGCACAAGAATAGTGACGCGACCGCAATTGAGATCGGCCAGATTGATATCGCTCCGGCAATAATACCCATGACGGCAGACAGCCATATTGAATAACCTATTATCGTTTTACTAATCTTTTTTTCCAGATTTACTGACCACAATCCCGGCATGAGTAGTCCAATCGAGACAAAAGCTACCCAAAGCATCAACGCCCAAAAAGGCAGTCTAAAGGATAGTATTGTGTCATACAAAAAAAACCCCGTAAGAATTGTCATCACAAACCCAACCGCCAGTGCCGCTCTGAAAAGAGCAATTGTTCGAATAGCCGCCACTGAAAATATATTGGCCGTAAGTAGCAACACATATTGGCCTACGCCATATAGTACCCCGATCAAAAGCCTCACCCAGATCGACTGCGGAAGCAGGATATAAAACAGCGCCACCGACGCCGTAAACAGAGTCGGAGGCAGAGGCACCATGACCCATTCCACCCCGGTAAGACCCTCCTTGAGTGCCCAGGCAGACATAAGATAAGAAACCACGGTCAGAAGTCCGATCAGAGGATACTTCCAGTCCAACCCGACCGACCAGATTCCCCACATCCCGAGCATCAGGAGGATCGCAGTTAGGACCAATTTTTGGCGTTTACGCATACTTAAGCGAGGTTCGTCCAGACGTGTGCTACATCGTCCAGATCCTCAATTGCTTCTACTATCTTACCGATTTTTTCCAAAGTCGTCTCATCAGAAACTTCATTGTAGGTCGTGGGCTTATATATTAGCTCGGCGCTTTCTACTATATATCCCGACTCATCTAGTTTCTCTTTGATTTCAAATGTTTGATCTTTATCACAATACACATCCCATCCGCTATCATCTTTTATAATATCCGCTGCCCCCGCATCAATAAAATCTAACTCTTGTTCCTCTTGAGATTTGAGATTTGAGACTTGTGATTTGACTCTCAGTTCTCCCACATGAGAGAACATGTATCCAACAGATCCCGTACTCGCAAAAGTCCCTCCGCCTTTTTCCAGAGCTAGTCTCACTTCTTGCGCCGTTCGTAGTTTATTGTCAGACAGAGTTTCCACCATGATAGCCGCTCCTCCTGGCAAAAACCCTTCATACATTGCCTCAGTTAGTATCACTCCTCCTCCCGCCCCAGTTCCTTTATCGATTGCTCTCTGGATATTTTCTTTGGGCATATTAGCAGCCCGCGCCTTATCCATAGCCAGTCTCAGTCTAAAGTTTTTGTCCGCATCCCCAACTCCCCCTCCGGCTCGGACAGCCACAGTGATCGCCATCGCCAATTTAGTAAAAGCCGCCCCCCTTTTGGCATCTTTCACTTCTTTTTGCCTATGAATTGTTGCCCATTTTGAGTGTCCAGACATACCGCCATATTTTACTACAAAATAAAATACTCCCCATTGCAAACCCCTTTTCTTCCCATTAAAGTATCAAAATTGTATGGAAACGACCCAAAAAGCAATCCAAGCAGCTCTCTCTGGCAACTGGAAAGAAGCCATTAGCCTCAATTTAGTTCTTCTCAAACAAAACCCGAAAGACACAGAGGCCCTGAACCGTCTAGGCAGGGCATATTTTGAGACCGGTCAAAAAACCAAAGCCGAAGAGGTCTACAAAAAAGTTCTTCGAATAGACAAGTTCAATACTATTGCTCCCAAATGTCTAGAGCTTCTCAAGACTTCCAGAATCGACCGCGGCAGTCACAAGACGACCCAGGTTTCAGCTGCCGTGTTCCTAGAAGAGCCCGGGGTTACCAAGACTCTATCTCTTGTTCGCCCTGGTGATCCGCGGGTCATCTCTCGTCTGCACCCCGGTGACAGTGTCAGCATAGTCGCCCGTGAGCACGCAGTCACTATTGTGTCTGCATCAAATGATTATCTAGGACGCCTGCCAGACGATTTGGCCAGCAGACTCAGACCTTTCATCAAAGGCGGCAATGTCTATAACGCCTGGATCAGAAGTATAGATGCCACAAGCATCAAAGTATTTATAAAAGAGATCAATCGCGTCGCCAAGTTTAGAAACATGCCCTCATTCCCATCTACCGAAAAGCTCACCTATGCCGCCTTCACTCCTCCGGAGCTCGTTCATCGCGACCTGCCCATAACCGCCGCCCACGAGGACTCAGACGATACCTTTATTGCCAATCCCGAGTCAGAACTCGAAGGCAATGCTCCCGAACCACTTCCTGATGACGACTAATCCCCCACTGCCCACAGTCTATATTTTTCTCCTATCAAAACTATTATCTTTTTGTCATCCTCACCAGAAGACGATTCGTCGCAATCAAAGTATTTCTTGATATATTGCCCCACTTTTGATTTCAGTTCATCTTCTCCTCCTGACACTACACACCTGTTGGCAATCACTTTCTCCTGCTCCCCCACCCGAATCACCCGAATTCCCGAAGCAGTCAGAGATCCCGCCATTCGAGAAGCCAAACCACTTCCGTCGGTAGTATTTATCACTTCAGCTTCTATATCAGACGATGCCAAATAAAAGCTAGAAAATAGTCCCGACACCTTTTTGCTCCAAGACTCATTCAATTTCTTCACTTTTATTCCATCCGACTGGATTATCTCAGTCACATAAGAAGATTCAGCCAAATCCAGTTCAGAAAATACCGTATTTCTGGTCTTTTGCCACCATACAAATCTATCCACCAAGCCCAATTCTTCGACGTGAGCCGTATATCCGATTCCCAAAGCCAGTGCGACCGAATCGGCCACCCATTTTTTACCATATTTTTTCCCCAGGACAGACAGTGCCCCCACTCTCCATTCACCTCTTCCGGCTGCAGTTTCAATGAGCAAATCTTCTGGTAATTTCAGAGTCAATCCCGAGCTATCATCCACAGTCTGGACATATATAACAGACCCCCCAGAGGAGATCACCGTAAATCTTTCCCAACCCAAATATTTGCGGTTTGCAAATCCCAAAAAGATTCCCGCCACACCCACAAAAACCACAAGTAGTCCAACCCCCCAAACACACCTTTTCATAAAAGTAAGACACAGCCTTTATTTGTGT
>CAYHIN010000040.1:0-6747 GCA_964356705.1 uncultured Gammaproteobacteria bacterium | reverse complement strand
TTGCCGGCGGGGGCTTCCACTTCGACTTTTTCACCGACTTTGCGACCCATGAGAGCGACTCCTAGGGGAGACTCGTTGGAAATCTTTTTTTCGGAAGGATTGGCTTCCCACTCGCCTACTATGCGGAAGGCGGCTTGGGTAGCGCCTACCTTGACTGTCACTGTATGACCTACATCCACTGCATCATTACTCTTGGGAGTCAGAATTTGGGCGTGCCTAATCAACTCTTCCAATTCTTCGATGCGACCGTCCATGAAAGCCAGCTCTTCTTTGGCACTGGTGTAATCACTGTTTTCTGACAAATCGCCCATAGAACGGGCCAGAGAAAGACGGTCTACCAAGGCTGGTCTTTTGGTATTTTGGAAATCTGCTAACTCGGCCCTGAGGTGGTCAAGACCAGATTGAGTCAGTAAAACTGAATTGTTCATAAATTATTGCCCGTGAAGAAAAAATAAACTCCGCACTTGCGGAGTGACTGAACTGTGTAGATTGTACTCTTTGGAGGCTATTCTGTCAATGTGGGGAGGGTGAGTAGATGAGGCTGGAAAGATGATAAAATAATGAGGCAGATGGCGCCATCGTATAACGGTTAGTACGCCAGGTTCTCATCCTGGCAATCGGAGTTCGATTCTCCGTGGCGTCACAAAGTGAAAGTCGAGAGAAATTTAAAGCTATTTTATATCGAAGAGATCACAAGATCTCTTATTTTTACAATACCTGTATGGGTGGCGTTTGAGCTGAGATTTCTAACATTTACACAGCTAACCTTAATCGAGGGAATAATCTTTGGTTCAGCATTACTTTTTGAGCTTCCAACTGGAGCATTTGCAGACTTATTCGGGAGAAAATTCTCCACCAGGCTCGGATATCTACTGACTTCGCTGGCACTTCTAATATATGCATATTCGACAAATTTTCAGATGTTTGTTGTCTATGCCCTGTTGGCTGGGCTTGGAGATGCTTTCATATCTGGATCGAGAGAGGCGTTACTATATGACACACTGAAACAACTAAAAAGAGAGGGTGAGTTCTCTAAATTGTCGAGTAAATATGGACTGATATTTCAGATTGGCTTGGCTATTGGAACTCTAATGGGTGGATTTATGTCTACAGTTTATTTCCGCTTGCCGATCCTTTCGTACAGTCTAATGCTCTTTATCTCAGCAATAGTCAGTTCATTTTTTGTAGAACCGAATATTGATAGTGAAAAGTTTACACTCAAGAACTATATAAATAAAACCAGGCAAGGAGTAGGAGAGCTCACTAAGAACATCCATATCAAAAAGGTAGCGATATTTTATATTTTGGTGGGTGGAATTAGCTGGGCATGTCAAAATGTGTTTAATACATCTGTATTGGTGGAATTGGGATATTCTAACTTGCAACTCGGATTTATCTTGTCTACGATACGAGTAACAAATGGGTTGGTGTTATTTAGATTGTTAAATCTGGGAAAGTACTTTAATAGACAAAGAGCATATTTGTTCTTCCCTATACTTATGATGATTGCCCTGATTCCTGGCATCTTTCTTACGAAATTGTTTGCTGTGCCCTTTGTTGCCGCAAGCATGTTGGCATCTACTGCCAGATGGATTATCTTGGGCAAATATACAAATGAAGAATTTGAGTCAAAAAATAGAGCTACTGCAATATCTGCCTTGAGTATGGCGATCGGAATCCTAGTGACAATTATTATAGTTGCATCGGGACCATTGGTAGAAATCCTGGGCGGATCGAGACATATCTATACGATACTGGGATTAATCACGGCTGTATTTGTCCTGCCTCTAGGAATAGATCTGGCAAAGAATCATTCACATGACACGCGGACAGGTAAAGCTTTAAACTAGTATGATGAGAAAGATAATCGCAATCATGGTGACTGTGGTATTGGCCGTGATTTTGATGCGATATGTCACATTTTATAGCCAACCCAACTCAGAAAATCGTGGAGACTTTGCTCCGGGGGGATGTGCTGATAGATGTATTGGGAAACCTCTTCGCATTGCATGTACAAAGGCAGATGAAGAATTTACTCCGGCTCTGGTCGGGACGTGCCACATGGTGTGCATTGGCACTTACGTAAATATCTGTATAGACTAATTTACAGGTTTGTTCCAGCCTGCTGATTGCCAAAGTAGATGTCATAGTCTCTGAATGAGAGGGCGGTGTGACTGTCTGCTGTGGGATAGTTTTGGCCAGTCTTGAGGCCGCGCATGACAAATGGTGAACAATCTGCACTGTAGCTGGTGCAACTACTAGCAGTCTGCGGTCTGCCGTAACGATCGGTCTTTTCATCTTTTAGAAGTACCCGTTTACCCAAAATTAATTTGGTGAGAGCTTCTTTGGACTCCTGGCTATAGCAGAGTCCGTTTTCGGGTGCGTCTAGACTGGCTAGTCTGATAGTCTGCTTATTGGCTATTTTGAACGAATCGCCATCGATGACCTCGGTCACCAGGTCTCCGCGCGAGACGATCCAGCCACCAGACAACACAACACCAGTGGCTAAAACGGCCAAAACTTTACGAGAAACTGATATTTTGTTGGGTTGGGTTTTCGACTTTTTTATGAAGATAAGTTTACACGATTCTTTTGGTTCATTGCTATGCCGTGGCGGTGAGGAACTTTCGAGGTGTAGCTGAGGGCTTTTGGCGTAGGACCACTTTGAGAACATCGTCTAGATTTTCGGCAAAGTGAAACTTGAGATCATTACGGACTGAGGCTGGAACATCTTCCAAAACGTCTTTTTTGTTTTCTTTTGGCAAAATGATCTCTTTGATGCCGGACCTATGGGCGGCAATCACTTTTTCTTTTACTCCCCCGATCTCGAGCGCGCGACCGCGAAGTGTAATCTCTCCGGTCATTGAGATGTCGGTTCTAACTGGGGTGTTCGTCAGGGCGGACACGATGGCTGTGGCAATGGCCAGACCGGCTGATGGGCCATCCTTGGGAGTGGCGCCTTCGGGGACGTGGACGTGGATGTCCATTTTTTTGTAAAACTCTTCTTTCAAACCTAACTGCCTCCAGCGACTTCTAATAAAAGACATGGCGGCTTGACCTGATTCTTTCATGACGTCGCCCAGCTGGCCGGTGAGCTTGAGCTCGCCTTTGCCTGGCATGAGGGCCACTTCGATAAACATAATGTCTCCACCGGCCTCAGTCCAGGCCATGCCGGTACTAACTCCGACTTGATCTTTGTCTTCGGCCAGGGTCTCTGGAAACCTGTGGGCACCTAAAAGCTTTTTGACGTCTTCTGGGGTTATTACTTTGGGGCTGATCTTTTTTTCGGCTATGGATCTGGCTATTTTGCGACAAACCTTGGCTAACTGACGCTCGAGATCGCGGACACCGGCTTCACGAGTATAGCGGGTGGCGATCTCCTTGAGAGCTCTTTCTTCTATTTTGAAATCTTTTGGTAGACCTGTCGCTGAAATCTGTTTTGGCCAGAGATAGTCGTTGCCAATTCTCACTTTTTCGTCTACGGTATAGCCGGCAAAATTTATCACTTCCAGGCGGTCTCGTAAGGCAGGTGGAATGTTTTCCAGCATGTTTGCCGTCGTAATAAACATGACCTGGGAAAGATCGAAGGGGACTTCCAGATAGTGATCTGAGAATTCTTTGTTTTGTTCTGGATCTAGGGCTTCAAGAAGGGCGGAAGAGGGATCCCCGCGGTAGTCTGATGCCAACTTGTCAATCTCATCTAGCATAAAGACGGGGTTTTTGGTCCCGGCATTTTTTATACCCTGGATGATGCGCCCCGGGAGAGCTCCGACATATGTGCGTCTGTGACCACGGACCTCGGCCTCGTCACGGATGCCTCCTAGTGAGACCCGGACAAATTTGCGCCCCAGTGCCTTGGCAATGGACTTGCCGATCGAGGTCTTGCCGACGCCTGGCGGTCCGGCAAAACAAAGAATGGTGGTGGATGAGGGATCGCCGCCGTTTTCCTGACGGGACTTGAGCTTCATGACGGCGAGATATTCGAGAACGCGCTCTTTGGCTTTTTTTAGACCGTAATGATCGAGGTCGAGGTGTTTTTGAGCATTGGAAAGAGAGACATTGCTTTTTGAAACTTTGGACCAGGGGACATCAGTCAGCCAATCTAAATAGTTGCGTACATAGGTGGACTCAGGATTTTGGAAGCTCATTTGGGAGAGTCGACCGAGTTCTTTTTCGGCTTTCTTTTTTACATCTGGCGGCATGCCGGCAGCCTTGATCTTTTTCTTGAGTATGCCGATATCGTCGTCGCCTTCTTCGTCTTCCAATCCATCGGCGCCCATTTTCTCCAATTCTTCTTGGATCGTACGCTTGCGCTCACGCAAGACCTGCTCGCGCATATTTTTTTCAAACTTGGCGTGAGTTTTTTTGGAAATGGATTTTTCTAGTTCTAGCACTTTGATCTCGTGGACCAGATCTTGGAGAACTATACCCAATCTTTTTTCGACGGAGAGCTCTTCGAGCAGGGATTGCTTGGCTTCGGTATTGATCTCCATGGAATTTGCGACTTGATCGGCCAGCTCGGTCGCTGCCACTCCACTCATAAGCCGCATGAAGACTGGAAATTCGACTGACTTACCTAGATTGAATGCGTTTTTGAACTCGGTGACTACCTGGCGGGCAATGGCGATCATCTTGTCACTCTCGACTACAGTCTCCGGCAGAACTTCGACCGAGGCGGTAAAGAAAGGATCGGTGGACTCGTAAGGACCGATACGGACTCGAGAAATGCCTTTGACCAAGGCCAGTAGCTCATTGCCATAGGGGGCCACCTGCTCGACTGTACATAATGTGCCGATCTCGTACAAATCTTCCGGAGTCGGGGTAGAGGTAGAAGTCTTTTGGGCGACGAAAACAATTTGTCTGTCGGTTTTTAATGCAGCTTCAATAGCAGAATTGCTCTTTGGCCTGCCAAATGTCAGGTGGGCTTCGGTGTGAGGAAAGACTACGCCTTCGCGAAGGGCAACTACGGGGTATCTGCGGTCTTCTGGATGGGATTCGGTTTTGGTTAGTGAAAAAGCCATGATCTTTATATATCTATAATTGGCAGTCTATAACATCGAGTGATAACTGTCAATGTGTCAAAGAATATCAATCGTGAATGACGACTCTGGTTCCGGGATTGGCATCGGTGGCCCGGACCAATAACTTGCCTTCGGGAAGTTTGGGATCGGCCCAATAAAAGATCCGACGGGCCATATCGGTAGGTGTATTTACACAACCATGGCTCATGGGTTGACCAAAATTGTTGTGCCAATATGTACCGTGAATACCATAGTCTCCTTTGAAAAACATACTGAAAGGAACGTTGGGAAGATAATAATAACTTCCGTTTAATTTGTTTCCTCCCTCCATTTTGGTCGAGGCAATCTTGTACCAAATGGTGTATTCACCTGTGGGGGTCTTGTTTGACAATCCACTGGAGATTAAAGTCGTAAGAAAAATAGAGTCTCCCTGGTGGGCGGTCAATTTTTGTTCTGAAAGATCGATCTCGATCCATTTTTCGGAAGATGAGTCTCCTAGAACTGTGCGGTCTGATCTTGTTTCAACCAATACGCTGGGTATGACATCGATCTGCTTATTGTTCCAAAAAGCCACGGTCTGACTGGAATCAAATCCTCCCTCGGCTGAAAGAGGTGCACAGGCGGTAGGCAGTGAGCCTTGGGTAAATGAGGTCAGAGTAAGCTGGAGAACTGTGAGGGCGAGTGTGCCTCCAAATACTACAAAGAAAAAGGGGCGGGCAAAATGCATGTCAATTACAACTAAATGTACAGGGTAGAAAGAACTAAAGCAATATACAAAAAGGGTGTAGCGATTAGCGAGTTACGGAGATGACTTCGTTTAGCTCGGCGCCGGGAGCGGCGACGGTGACTCGGTTGTTGGTAGTACTTCTTACTACTGAGTAGTTAGTAGTGTGCGCGGCGGTGCAGTCTGCAACTGAAGCCCCATTGTTTGTCAACGGATCTACTGGTAATGCGGCGAGATAAGTGGGTACAAGTAGAGCACAGACATCTACTTCGCCTACCCCGTCTCCGACCACGGCTGCACCTGCGGTAGTATCGGGAATACCAAGGGCGGTCAGATTGCCACGATTGTCGGCTGCATATTGGTCGATGGCGTTTAGAATTGCGTTGATATCACTGCGACGTTTGGTGTTGTTTGACTGAGAAAATTGGCGAGCGGGATTGATGGCAATCAAAACGATGGTCAGCAAGATAGCCAATACTCCAATAACGACCAAAAGCTCAATCAGTGTGAATCCTAAGCGATGTGATTTGTTGGACATTAGATTTATTGTGGACTTCTATAAATTGGTTGTCAAGGGTCACTTTGAGACTGCGGTGATACTGATATCAAACTGAGTATCGGTGGCTTCTTGGGCTGAGATTGTAGCCATAAGAGGAGCCAATTGGGCAATGACAAATTGGCGAGTGGATACGGGAATTTTTGAATTGAATAAAACTAGACTCTGGGCGGCAGTCTGAGATGGAGCGTTGTCCAACTTGATCTGCTTGAACCCTAGACTTTCTAGGCGAGTTGATACGGTGGCGGCCAGTCCCGGGGTCCGACTGCCATTTAGAACTGTAACTGTATAAGTAGAAAGCTCGGGGACTGCGGGAGTAACTGCTGAAGTAGGGGTAGCGATCGGGCGAGATCTGACGGAAGAAGCAGGGGTGGGTTGCGGTTTTTTGCGACCAATGACTGGCCCTAGAGTATAGATCGCGGTGATAACGGCTCCCAATATGGCCA
>CAYHIN010000039.1:0-6975 GCA_964356705.1 uncultured Gammaproteobacteria bacterium | reverse complement strand
TTTTAAATGTTTCTCAAACAAGTACCACATAAAAGCCGCGATATGAACTCCCAAATTTTTTGAACCCCTTCTGATCACCAGTACGCCGTTTACTATTTCTTGAGCTTTCCCCCCTGGAAATTCTGATGTAAACCACACTACTCGGTGACCAGCTTTGCTCCAGGCAACTGCATTTTCCATCGTATTAATTTCCGCGCCGCCAAAATGGGGGTGTCCAGGTCCTCGCCAAGACAACATGAGAGTGTTCATAACAATAGGATTGTAATGTACAATAACCTCAATGTCTAAGCTTAATGTTCTTCTTCAAAACACAGGTGACATGGCGCTCAAAAGGCGCGCTACCAGAATTGTGACTGAAATTAACGCTCGGCCCGGTGACAAAATAATCGATATCGGTTGTGGTGACGGCTACTATCTGCATTTACTTTCAAACCTTGATGTGCCAAGATTGCAGTTATCTGGTACAGACTATGACATCTTGGGTTTAGAAAAGACCAAAACCAACTTAAAAGGTAAAAAGATAAAGATATTTCCCGGAGATCTAATGAAGCGGTTACCGTTTAAAAACAATAGTTTTGACAAAGCTGTCATGTCCGAGGTAGCAGAGCATCTGCCGGATGATGTAAAAGGGCTGAGGGAAGTGAATCGAATCCTCAAATCCGGCGGCGTGTTGTGTCTTACAGTTCCTCATGCCAATTACCCATTTCTTTGGGACCCAGTTAATTGGTTACTGGAAGCCCTTTTTTTCACACATTTCAAGTCCGGCTTTTTGGCCGGTATTTGGAACCAGCACATTCGTCTGTATCGTCCCAACGATATAAAAAAAGTTGTCGAGGCCGCCGGGTTCAAAGTGGAAAAACTTGAGTCGCTCACCTACTGGTGCTTACCCTTCAACCATTTTTTAGTCAATCTAGTCGCCCGTTTTCTCCACAGACAATATGTCAAGGGTACACCCAACCAATCCCTCAACAAATTCACAATTTTTCCCACCAGATCATGGCTACTTAATGTAGCGTTTAAAATAGCCAATCTGGTAGACAAACTAAACGATTTGTTACCCCGCAAGCATGCCGGAGTCGCTGTTTTTGTCAAAGCGGTCAAATCATGAAAAACTTCATCTTTTGGGCTCTTACCTCGCACGGCCCGGGCATATCAGGAGGGGACAGGATATACATCGAATTTGCCAGGCGCTGGAGCAAAAAATATCCCCTGGAGATAGTTACCTGGAAAGAAGGTATAGACATGATGCAAAGAAACGGTCTTTCCGCATCCCAAAAAATTACAATTTCGCGCCTGTCTGTTCCAAATCTAGGTTTTCTAACGACTTATCTCATGCGAATCGCCATTGGGTTGTTAAAGTCTTTAGCTCTAACATTAGAACACCCCAAAAGTACTTATCTTTATTCAGCGTCCGAGTTTTGGATGGACTCCATCCCTTGTTTTGTCCTCAAGCTTCGCTACCCCAAGCTCCACTGGGTTGCCTCCTGGTATCAGACAGCCCCTTCACCGATTTCTGGTTTCGGTCTGGGTCGTCATCGCGCCTCAGCCTTGTTACTCTGGCTATCCCAGCTTCCTATTAGGCCTCTTATTCAACATTTCGCCGATTATGTTTTGGTGAACAATGACGAGGAAAAAAAGATTTTCCCAGGGAAAAAGGTGGTTGTTGTCCTAGGCGCCGTCGACATTCAAAAATTAAACATTAAACTTTATCCACTAAGTACTAAGAAGTACGCAGCAGTTTTTCAGGGTCGATTTCATCCCCAAAAAGGAGTAGTGGAGTTGGTTGAGATCTGGCGAAATGTTGTAAACCAGCTACCTTCTGCCAAATTAGCTATGATCGGCGACGGTCCTCTGATGTCAAAAGTACGGGAGAAAATAAAATTGCTTGACTTAGAAAAAAACATTGAGCTATTTGGATTCGTGTTTGATGGTTCCCAAAAATATCGAATTTTTTCTCAAAGTAAGTTAGTAGTTCATCCTGCCTTTTTTGACAGCGGGGGGATGGCGACAGCAGAGGCTATGGCGTTTGGTCTACCAGCCATAGGCTTTGACCTCCCAGCCTTCACTTCATACTACCCTGTTGGTATGGTCAAAATCCCCACTGGAGAACTCGACACATTTGCCAATTCGATTGTTTCATTACTCTCAGATCCCAAAAAGATAATCTCTCTGGGCCAAAAGGCCAAAAGGTTCATCTTCAGCCATTACTCCTGGGATCGGCGCGCAGATCAGGTACTAAACTCCTTGACCGCAAATATTTGAAACGATAACTCCGGAAAAAAATACAATAAGGGTTCAGAAATAAAAGAACATAAACCCCAAAAAATCCAAGGAGAAAATCTGATCGTAGCCTCATCATTTCGTAAAAACTTCCAGCCTCTGAGGCCACGAACTCGATACCCGAGTTTTTTGAGATCCTCAACTTCCCATCCACTGTGATGTTTTTGAAATGGGTTGCCGTCATATGCTTTCTGGTCTATATATCCCCGTGGTGTCATCAATATAATTTTTTTTCGAGCGACCCTTTCCATATCTGTAATCAGCCTATTAGCTTCGGGTTTCGTCAGATGCTCTATCACATCAATGGATATTGCCACGTCAAAGCTTTTGGGTTTATAAAACTGACTCAATTTTCTTACATCACCCAACTTATAAGAGTCATGAAAATGATTTTTTTTACTATAGTCAATGCATTTACGATAAACATCGATCCCTTCGCTTATGAATTTCTTGTTGATCCTTCCAATCGGTGAGTCATTTCCACAACCCACGTCCAAAACGCTCCTAGAGTCTCCGATCTCAGATTGTAGAACAAAAAAGAAAAAAATATTTTCAAATTGTCTAAAAAAATTCTTAAACCTCTCTTTCTCGCTGTGATTTAGCAAATGCCTTGTCAAATTCATTTTCCCAGGTATTTTCTCTTGCAAAGTTAATTAGCGCCTCACGCATCTTATCATATACCAATCTATCAGAAAATAATTTCATCACTGCATCAGCAACGTTTTTTGGAGTATCGGGGACAATGACTGCTCCTCCCGTCAAACTCAATTCGGTCCCCAATGGAGGGACTTGTGTCGTTACTATTGGTAGTGCTGCTGCTGCATAGGATCTCAGCTTTGAAGCGTCCGCATACTGTCTTATTGATCCGGGAATGTTTCGATAAGGAGCCACTCCTACCATACATCGGCTCAAAATCGAGGCCATGTCGTCATTTTTGGGGACAAATCCGTAGAATTTGACGCTTTTTGTTAACCTTAAGTCAGAAGTAAGCTTTTTTAATCTATTCAAATTTTCTTGTCCTCCTCCTACAATATGAAGCTTTGCACCAGGATACCGTTTTAGAATTAAAGGCATAGCTTTTACCGCCAAATCAGGACCTTGTTCGTAAGTTAGTGTACCCATGTAACATAATGATTTTGGCCACCGTCTCTTCACGGGAGCATTCATCAATTGACCTGGGTATATTCCGATAGGAACGTGTATGACCGGGGCACATTTGGAATTATCTAGCCCCATCATAATTCTTGCTGGCTGAATTGCTCTCGATACATCCCAAACGTAGTCTGAGTGTGTTACGCACCATCGGTCAAGAGCCAAATACGCCTTATTAAGGAGAGGCGAAAATCGATTAGGCGAATAATCTAAAACATAATAAATTACTTCATCGACAAGACCAATTTTTTTCAGTACAATCCCGGCCAGGGTATTTATGCTTTCCATCCCAACAAAGTAGTTGTATCTAGACTTATCTCTTAGTACCCAATCGGTTACTGACAAAAAGTCCCTTACTTTAAAAAACAGGTTGGTTTTATTAGAGTTCGTGACTACCAACAACCACTCAATCAAATATAACCATCTAGACGAGTGAAACCTGTTTGGTTTTTGAGCTCGACTCACATACTCCTCGATTGTCGGCATTGTTCGATCGGAACCCGGGTGTGGTTGATCGATAAGCACAAGGCGTCTAACCCTAGGAACCAGATAGTCTCTCAATGGTTCTAGGTTTCCATTGGTGGGCATCCTTTGACCACTCGACCATAGTGAAAAAGTTGCAAACAAGACTGATGAAGTTGAGCTTAGCATGATTCAATAACCTTCAAAAAAATACTTGCAGTGCGGCCCCAACTGAACCGTTTTTCGTGGCCGTATCCGCTTTTTATTAGCGTCTTTCTGAATTTTGAATCTGTCAACACTCTCTCCATTGCGCCCACCAGCTCGGAGACGTTGCTTACCAGTACTCCCGCATCACCTACAGCTTCTGGTAATGACGAGTTTTTATACGACACCACAGGCACACCACACCTCATTGCTTCCAAAATCGGCAAACCAAATCCTTCATACAAAGAAGTGCACATAAATAAGTGGGATTCAGAATACAGTTTGGACAGCTCGTTATCGCTGATTCGTCCAGTAAAACATACGTCACCTTCAATACGCTTGGAAGTATGTCCCACAATTATCAATTCAATGTTCTTTCTTAGACCTTTGGGGAGTCTGTGAAAAGCTTCAATTGCTTCTTTAATATTTTTTCTTGGGATCATGGTTCCAGGAACGCAAATAATATGTTTCTTTTTTGTGAGGGGAATACGACCAATCGACTCTGATGCCGCCAATGGGGTCACAAATACCTTTTCAGGGTTCACATGAAATAAATTAACAATATCTTTTTTTGAGTTTTGGGAAAAGGTCGTAATGATTTTGGCTTTATGGACTGACATAAAGTACATAATCATCAGATATTGTTTAGTCATCCTGGACATGCCTTCATCGTAGTAGAAAGATACATCAGGAACAGTAACGATTAATGGTATCCAAAGAAAAAATGAGACTGGAGGATTGGGGAAATAAGCAGTAGTTACTCCATTTTTCCAAAACAAATAGGTTAAACATACTTGTACCCAAACTTGTTCCCAAATTACCGTCCAGATATTTTTTTTAAATCCTGGGCGAGCTGTAGGGTTATCATCAAACAATAGATACTCATTACTATTTTTCTTAACAAGTTCATTAAAAATACTCTTCAGATATACTGCCATGCCTCCCAAATGTTTGTTTGCAAGACGGTAATCCACTCCAATTTTAGTTTTTTGCATATGTTAATATTCTATCATTCCGCAGGCATGAAACTCGCCTTTACCATCGCCCTTATTTTATTTTTTATCCCCTTGGCCACCCAGGGTAATCTGTATTTCGTAGGGGGAGATGACATGAGGCTCTACTATGTGTATCCAAAAGAATACATCCAAAATCTTTTACTAAACATTGTCACTGACAACACAATCGGGGGTGGCAATACCGGATATTACCCAGCGACTCACCCAATTCCGTTAATAACCCTGATTCGGCTTGTAAAGACCCTTATTCCACTGAACACGCAGTTTGTTATGTATGGCCTGAACTGGGCGATAGCCTTTATATTCTTTTATCTTTTTCTGGGTTTATGGCTGGAGGACAAAACTTGGACATCCAAGGTCGTCAAAATAGTTTCTAGTCTTTTTTATATATTCTCTCCTTTTTTGACAAAAAATCTGTACAAGCATCAGATGATAGTGCTATTTCTAATAGCTGCGACTCCCGCAGTTCTTTATTTCTTTATAAAAAGCCTGAGAGAGAAAAAACTTTTATATGTTGTTACATCTTGTTTGATATTTACAGTTTTAAGTACAAATCTAAGCTCATTACCTTGGGTTATCCCCATTATTATCACTAGTGCTCCCTTATTAACATTTGAGTTTTTCAGATCTAAGACCAGATTTATTCTTCACAGCCTTATCTTTTTTTTGTGTTATTTGCTACTCAATATTTCATGGATATTTCACCTGGCATACCTCACTCTAAACAATACAGGTCTTATTACCGCACTAGGCACCTACTCATCTTCTGGGTTTCTTGAGGCAAACATTGCCGGGATTAGGGGGACCACCACACTTTTTAGCCCATTAAATGGGGTAATAAACCAATTGGAAACTGGGCTAGCCGGAAAACTAAACACTGTGTCATTTATCAACCTCATATTCATGGCCATTATTGTCGGAGCAGGTGTTTACATAACTCGTGAAAAAAACAAAACCTTAATCCAAGGTTTCATTGTCAGTTTGTTTGGACTACTTATCTCTTGGTATTTAATGATCCCAAATTTTTCAAAGTGGGGCCCCGAGTTTTTCATCTGGCTCTCGTTACATATTCCCTTTTTTACAATGTTCAGAAATATGTTTGACAAATTTGCACTGACCACCGCTTTTTTCTATGCTTTCACGATAGGTTTAGGTATGGCAATTATCGCGGCAAGGGTCAAGAGAAGATCAATTTACGTGGCACTTTGTATGATGTTACTGGGAATCATTTTCATAAACGCCCTTCCTCTATTTCAGGAGCGAACAGACCACGTCGGAGTAAAAGCAAAAATGTCTGGAACTTTTAACGACGACTTTACTGACTTAGCAAAATATCTTTCTCAACTCGAAAATCCCTCCCGCATTCTTTGGTTACCGCTAAACTATCCCACATTCGTAAACATCGAAGACAAATACTATCCTGGTCATTTTTATTCCGGACCATCCCCCCTTCGATTTCTGGCTAATCGTCAGGATTATACGGGTCAGTACAGCTTCATTACATCTACAAATATTGCCATCGGAGACAGTATCTTTCCGATTATTAGGGATAAAAAATACCAAGACTTTGGTCATATGATTCAGTTGTTAAACGCCAGATATGTAATA
Organism: uncultured Gammaproteobacteria bacterium; assembly: GCA_964356705.1. GTDB lineage: Bacteria > Patescibacteriota > Microgenomatia > CAZETR01 > Amesbacteraceae > CAYHIN01. Next base: position 253 of record CAYHIN010000039.1, on the reverse strand, counting down.
ATTGATCACCAAAAACTTCCAGATGACATGACCTCCTATCTTTATGGAGGAGAAAAGAGACCGATTCTCGAGTGGCACACCCAAGAATTTGTAAACAGTCTTCTGGGTAAAAAAATTCAAGATTTCGGCTCCAGGTATTCCTTATATGAAATAAACGTCCAGTACAACAACGATCGAATATATCTTACCGAGGATTATTCAATCATTCCAAAAAAACTGCTCTCTAAATTATTAAAAAATATAAATCTGATTA
>CAYHIN010000038.1:0-7180 GCA_964356705.1 uncultured Gammaproteobacteria bacterium | reverse complement strand
CGTTGCAGAAATTGCAAAATTATTAAGCGCAAGGGAGCGCTATTTGTTATTTGCAGCAATCCCAAACACAAACAAAGACAAGGATAAATATGCCACGTATAGCCGGAATCGACATCCCAGATAAAAAAAGATTGGAAATTTCTTTGACCTACATCTATGGCATTGGCAGAACCAATGTAAATGAAGTGTTGAAGAAAACGGCTATTTCTGGTGACAAAAGAGTCAAAGATCTAACCGCCGAGGAAATAAACAAAATTCAAAAGATCGTGGACTCGATGAAAGTAGAAGGAGATTTGAGAAAAGAAGTCTCACAAAATATTGCCAGACTACGTGATATTGGCTCATACCGAGGTGCCAGACACGCCAAGGGCCTGCCTGGTCGAGGACAAAGAACAAGGACAAATGCCCGCACCAAGAGAGGTAAGAGAGTCACCATTGGAGCTCTAAAGAAAGAAGTGCTAGCTCAAAAGGCAACTGCGGAGGCTAAGAAATAATATGGTAGGTAAGGTATTTGTCACGGCGACTTTTAATAATACTCTGGTTACTCTGACAGATGGAGCAGGAAACGTATTGTCTTGGTCGTCTGCCGGAGCATCTGGATTTAAGGGAACTCGCAAGTCTACTCCATTTGCGGCTACCACTGCCGTGGAGTCTGCGGCCAGAAGAGCTATGGATAAAGGCCTGAAAGAAGCTGAGGTATACATCAAAGGACCAGGGTCTGGGCGCGATGCAGCTCTACGTGCTCTAAAGTCAGTTGGTCTCAAGATGACTCTGATTGCGGATGTGACACCGATGGCTCACAATGGATCGAGGGCCAAGAAGAGAAGAAGAGTTTAATATAAACGAATAAGATGGATATATTGGTACCGGAAAAATGGCAGGATTATGAACTCATTGATTCGGGTGAGGGGGAGAAACTGGAAAGATGGGGACAATATGTCATCGCCAGACCTGAGCCCCGGGCAATCTGGAACAAGGGTGACCTGGAGCCTTGGAAACACGCACACGCGGTGCATGCAGGAGAAAATTGGAAGTTTTCCAGTAATCCACCTGAGAACTGGATAGTGGGCTACGGACAGATAAAGTTTAAGCTGAGACCGACTGACTTTAAACACACTGGAGTATTTCCAGAGCAAGCCGTGAATTGGGAATACATCAGCGCTAAGTGCAAAGCGCTAAGCACTAAGCCGAATGTACTTAATTTGTTTGCGTATACGGGCGGGGCCACGATGGCAGCGGCTTTGGCCGAGGCTCACGTAACTCACGTGGATTCCTCTAAACCCGCTATGATGTGGGCGTCAGAAAACGCGGAGCTCTCCAAGATACCCAAAGATAGAATCAGATGGATCCAGGAAGATGCACAGAAATTTGTAGAACGAGAGATCCGTCGGGGAACTAAGTACGACGCGATCATTATGGATCCGCCAAAATTTGGCCGTGGAGCTGGAGGAGAAATCTGGAAACTGGAAGAACATTTGCCAAAACTAGTTTTTGAGACACGAAAACTACTGTCTGATACTCCTCTGTTTTTTCTCATAAACGGCTATACGGCGGACCTGTCACACGGGGCTTTTGCAAATCTGTTGTCCGATGCGATGCAATCACCTGTCGAAAGTGGAGAAATTGGCTTGAAACAAACTTCAAATGGCAAAATCATGCCCGCGGGTGTTTGGGCTAGATGGAGTAAGTAGTTATTGATCGTCGTTCGTATCTTTCACTTCAGCTTACTACTTCGCCTTCTTCGGGCTTTTTGTCATCTGATTTTTTATCATCAGTTTTTGTGTCACTTGCTGGCCCGCCTTCGCTCTGCGGAGCTTCGGACGAGGCGCTGTACATACTTCCTCCAAGTTTTTGGAGAGATTCCATGAGGTCTTTGGACTTGGCTTCGAGATCTTCTTTGGTACCAGTCTCTAAAATATCTTTGAGGTCTTTGACTTTGGATTCCACATCGGACTTCAATGCGGCGTCGGCTTTTTCTCCGGCGTCTTTGATGGTTTTTTCGGCTGTAAAGATGAGTGAGTCAGCTTGATTTCTGGCTTCGATCTTTGATTTCTTTTCTGTATCGGCGGCGGCATTGACCTCGGCCTCATGGCGCATACGCTCGACTTCTTTTTCGTCAAGATTTGTAGAATTGGTGATCGTGATATGCTGAGTCTTGCCACTGGCTTTGTCTTTGGCCGAGACTTTCAAAATACCGGAGGTATCGATATCGAAAGTGACTTCGACTTGGGGGACGCCACGGGGAGCTGGTGGAATGCCATCTAAGATAAATCGACCCAAAGTCTTGTTGTCTGTCGCCATTGGTCTTTCACCCTGGAGAACGTGGATTTCGACTGAGGTCTGACTATCGGCCGCGGTTGAGAAAACCTGGGATTTGCTGGTCGGGATGGTCGTATTTCTTTCGATAAGAGAAGTGGACACGCCACCTAAGGTCTCAAGACCTAGGGTAAGGGGCGTAACGTCCAAGAGAACTACATCTTTGACATCACCAGTTAGGATTCCGCCTTGGATGGCAGCACCGACTGCGACTACTTCATCGGGATTGACACTGCGATTTGGCTCTTTGCCAAAAAAGTCTTTGACGGCTTGAATGACCTTTGGCATGCGAGTCATGCCACCGACCATGACGACTTCGTCGATATCCTTGATACTCTTGCCGGAATCCTTGAGACAGGCTTTGACCGGAAGTATCGTCTTTTGGACTAGATCGTCGACTATGGATTCGAGCTTGGCCCGAGTTAGTTTGAGCGAGAGATGCAAGGGCTGGCCATCTTTTTGGGTGATGTAGGGCTGATTGATCTCGGCTTCGACAGAAGAAGAGAGCTCGATCTTTACTTTTTCGGCGGCATCGCGGATGCGCTGCAGGGCTTGGGTGTCTTTTTTGAGATCGACACCGTGATCTTTTTTGAACTCACTTACGATCCACTCCATGATCATTTGGTCAAAATCGTCGCCGCCTAAATGGGTGTCACCATTGGTAGCTTTGACTTCAAATACGCCTTCTCCCAGCTCCAAAATCGAGATATCAAATGTGCCTCCCCCGAGATCGTAAACGGCTACGGTGTGGGCATTTTTTTTGTCCAGACCGTAAGCTAGGGCGGCTGCTGTGGGCTCATTTATGATGCGCTCGACTTTGAGACCGGCGATCTCCCCGGCTTGCTTGGTGGCTTGACGCTGAGAATCGTCGAAATAAGCAGGGACAGTGATGACGGCACGATCTACGGTAGTCCCCAGATAGGCCTCGGCGTGCTTTTTCATAGCAGTCAGAGTCATGGCAGAAATTTCTTGGGGAGTATAAGCCTTGCCATCCACTTCGACACAAGCCATGCCGTCCTTGCCACCCACGATCTTGTAAGGAACCATCTCTTGAGTGCGCTTGACTTCGGGATCGGAGATCTTGCGACCCATGAGGCGCTTGACACTATAAATAGTGTTCTTGGGGTTGAGAATCATCTGACGCTTGGCGACGTCACCGACGAGGCTTTTGACTGGCTCGACGATAGAAGGAGTAACGTTGCGCCCGGTATCTGCTGCAGTGATGACTTTGGGATTGCCGCCCTCCATGACAGCAACACAGGAGTTGGTAGTGCCCAAATCGATTCCGATTATTTTTGACATATGTGATTTATATAATTGGCAGTCTTGTTTGTCAAGTGCTAATTTGATATTTAAAGGCTTTTACTCTAGCAGGACGTAAGACATAGTCCCCGATACGATAACCCTTGAGGACTAATTCTGAGATAGTATTTTCTGCCTTTTGATCAGGATTTTCAACTGTTTCGGTGCATTCATGAAATGTAGAATTGAAAACTTCCCCTGTTGCCGGCTGGATAACCTGAAGACCTTCTTGGGTCAATGCTTCACCGAATTGTTTGGCTGCCATCTGAACACCAAGATCTTTGGAATGACTGGAGGCCATCTCGATAATGTCTAGGGAAGGGAGGAGTCTGGCTATAAGATTGGCGTTGCTCATCTTGGTGAATTCACGCTTGTCAGAATCGACCCTGCGGAGCAAATTTTGATAATCTGCAAGTGCGCGCTTCCAGCTTGCGTCTAAAGCCTGGACCTGGTTTTGAAGATCCGGGACTTGGTTTGGTTGTTTTGAGCTAGTTTTTTTCATTGTTACCAGTGAGCCGACAAATCAGAGACTAGAGTTGAGAAATATCTGAGCGTGGGGACTACATAAGGAAAGTTTAGGCGACAGGGACCCACGACGGCCATGCTGCCGCGCCTATTTGCACCAGCCGAGAAATAAGTGAAAGCCATACCTACCGGCTCAAAAAAAGCCCAGCCCAGGTCCGCTCCAAAAATAACATGGACCGGATCTGATCCATAATTTCGGTCAAAAAAGAGCTGGTGAATGCGCTGTTGCTGGTCTAACAGGGAGAGGACAGTGCGCGTAACATCGATGTCAAAAAACTCCGGCATATCCAGGATATTGGCAACTCCGGCAAAATAAACATCGCCTTTGTCGGTGGCTACTATTGATAATGTTTTGGTGCGCTGAGCAAGAGCAATGGCGGTTTGGCGCAGCAGTTTGTCAAAATCAAACCGGCTATCCCAGACTTGTTCTTTGGCGGAAACTTCGTCGGATATGGATAGCTTTTTTTCTTGCATCAAGTTGTCTATGTAAAAACGCAAGGCCATCGGAGTGGGAACTCTTCCAGCTGAGGTGTGGGGCTGCTTGAGTAGGCCCTCGTGGACCAGGTGTGACATCTCATTTCTGATAGTGGCGGGTGAGACGCCAAGACTATATTTTTTTTCCAGGATTTCAGATGCAACAGGTTCTGCGGAATTTATATATTCATCGACAATAGCTTTGAGAATTTGTGTCTGGCGAGTAGTGAGGTTCATGTGTTGGCAGAATAATACTAAGAGTGCTAACACGTGTCAAGTGCAATTCTTGGGTATTATTGACATGGAGTACATTTGCAAAGGCTGTTGACGCATTCTCCCCCATCTACACCGTTCCCGTTTCCATCACAACTATATTTACATACTGCGTCACACTGGGTATTGGTGGTACAAGAGGTGCCCCCGGTGTCGATAGTTGGGATGGGGCACCAACTCGAGGGAGCATGGTATCTGATTGTATATGTTCCTTGTGGAAGTGTCCTTTTGTACTTTGCCATCCATTTTTCAGGTATAAAGTATTTTGAAAATACAAACTGGGAAATGTTAGGTGATGCATAAAATGGTTGTAGGAAAGCACCTGACTCTGTATCTTGGAGAGTGACATAGATATCTTGATATACACGACTCGTGATTACTTGAGCACGAAGACCGGTTCCCACAATTCCCGACTTCCATGACTTGTTGTTGTCTGTCGTTGAGAGTATCAAGAGACTTTTGTTGGTGACCAGACTGCTAGTCGTGGTATTACAGTATGCTCCTGCGCTAATAGTCCAAGTCAGTGGAGCCGGAGTTGGAGTTGGGGTCCTTGTGGGAGTTGGTATTCTTGTGGGAGATGGAGTTGGAGAGATGGTAAAGCTGTCTTCGTCGAAACAGGATGCAGTATCCCGATGGGTACACCTGGCGGTATAAACACCCGGCGCGTTTATCCTGACATTCCTTAACTCCATTGTGTTTGAAGATCCAATTATTATGCCAGAATTATTTTTGAGTTCTATTTTTGCCTCAGTGAAACCTTGTCCAGAATTTTTAAAACAATTTATGTCTAAATATATTGGTAGAGATGTTGGTTGGTGACTGTTGGTAATGTAATCTCCTCCATACCATGATGTGGGAGTTCCTGAGGACGAATAGTCATAATAAAACTGTGTGTCTTTGCCTCCTGGACATGATCCGGTTTGTGTATACCAAGCTATTTTTGCAGCCATCTGATCTCTGCCCACTGGACCGAATTGGAAACCATGATCGGGAGTCAAGGTGCGCATTAAGCTGTCATTAAACGTCGGACGGTACCAGTTGTCATAGCTACAAGTTGCGAAACAACCTGTTCCGGGAGTTCCTTGCCATTTACAAGGCGAGAATGAGCAATTCGCTCCCTGTGGCGAATTAGGTGACGTGGTGCCCCAACTATATTCATCTTCTAGTTCTCCGATATTGTGACCTTCTTCATGAACTAAAACCTGTCCTGCTAGACCACTAGTATCTCTATAAGTCGTAACAACGTTAGTCCCTCTATAAGAGATCCCACCATACTCATTGCTATTTTCGACGACTACAATTTTGTCATATGGATACTGAGATGCCACGTTCAAAACAGTGGCATAGTCGCAAGGGATCGACCGACCCTCATGATGACAACCCAGCTCGATGGTATTGTCTAGCTTGATGATTCTTACTCTGCTTGAGAAGGAGGAGAAGGGGTCAATAGAAAGCATAAAATTAGCCAAATTATCTACATCAGTATGAAATTGATTAAAATCAGTGTAATGACTGCTGATGAATAGGAGATCCAAATATCCATCGTTTTCTTGAATGGAACTCGGTACTATCAACTGATTTTGCTTATTGAATATCTGAGGGCTTCTGTTTACCGAGGTGCGAGAAAGGAGAGCTGTGTTTATCTTTGTCATGTCGAGAGACCTAGAAGTGTTTGTGATGGAGTTTTTGAGTACTAGTTGTGCGCCACTTGTGTAACGGAGCGCTGTTATTGCTTCAGGTTTGGCAAACCAGACTCTTTCATCCTGGTTAATAGCTGGTGCGCCATGTGCATATTCTGAAAATACAATTTTAGTAGTCTGTACGACCGAGCCATTCACAATTTGTTGGAGATCATATGTATCGACGTTTACTGATAGACTTGAAGGAGGTTGAGGCTTGGGTGTGTATCCATCGTTGGCAACCGCTCTTTCGACTGTGATGATGCCAGTCGTTTTGTCTTTGGTGAGCTTGAGAATTAAGTTTACTTGAGGACTGACGGCGGCGAGACTTTGGAGATCCTGCTTTTGTTTGATCAATTGAGTGGAAATATAGACACCCCCAAGGAGAACGACTATTGAGACAAAAGGGAGAAACTTAATGAAAAATTTGGAATGGTTCAATATCGTATATAGTAAGGGGCTGTGAAATTGATGTCAACTTGGGTACAATCAATTGATGAAAAATAGAGAGCAGACGATTTCGCTCATTGGCGTAATAATGCTGGCTCTCTTACTGCCACCCATTCTAAAATTAACAAATAACATCGTGGAGTTTTTTGTAGGAGCAGAAG
>CAYHIN010000037.1:4943-7768 GCA_964356705.1 uncultured Gammaproteobacteria bacterium | reverse complement strand
TATCACCCTCCACTTTCCTGTAATCGCCTTTGGCGTCTACGTAGGCCGCTATCTGCGCTGGAACAGCTGGGACATCTTTACCCAGCCCATAGGTCTACTACGCGAGCTTTTTGGCACAGTTACCAACTCATATCTATATACTCCCGTCATGTACATTTACATCACTCTCTTTTCCCTGTTTTATCTCTTGGGCTATTACGCTTTTCACCAGACGTTTGTCAGACTAATCCCCGAATCACATCTCCCAAAGTAATCAAAGCAATTAGTGCCAAAAGAGCCGTCATACCCCAAGCATTTACCTTTTGTTCCAGCTCAGGCGATACGCGTTTGCCCCTCACCCACTCAATGACAATAAACATCAGTCGGCCTCCATCCAAAGCCGGAATCGGCAAAATATTAAACACCGCCAAGTTCACAGACAGCACAGCCACCAGCTCGACTATGGGCAAGAGTCCCTCCGCAGCCACAATTCCCGTGAGCTTAAATATTCCCACCGGTCCCGCAATTCCCTCTGGCGCTTTCCCGGCAGATAAACTTTTTCCTATCTGAGAAAACCCATCTACGACTCTCCCCATCCAGATTCCCGTACTCCTAACTCCGGCCCAAATAGCATCCGAAACACACTTAGCGCTTAGCGCCTTGCACTTAGCACTGGTTATATACGGGTATCTGGCGATGGCTACTCCTAGAGGACCTTTTCCTTCAGGTGGGTTCAGCCGAGGAGTCATTAGCAAACTCACAGCTTCCACATCTTTTTGCACCAGACCCTCAAACAAAGCCTGGGTCTCTCCCCGCTCCACCTGGACATTTACGGCGATTCCAGCCCATGACTTCATCAGTCTACTAAATTCCTCAGTAGATTCGATTTGCTTACCCTCTACCGCAACCACTCTATCTCCGACCTTCATCCCAGCCGTTTCAGCTGGTGCCCCAGTTTCGATATCTATTATTGTCACCAAGTCTATCGTCCGAACCGGCACACCCAAAGTGCCATATAGAGCGACAAACAGCACTAAAGCCAAAACTACGTTCATGACGACTCCAGCCACGATCACCAATGCCCTTTGCAGCTTGCGTCTACCAAAAAAGCTTCTTTTCTCATCATCTTTTGCTTCAGATTCTTCTCCGTGCAGCCTCACAAATCCTCCAAAAAACAGAGGATAGATAGCATACTGCGTCTCCCCTCTTTGGATCTTAAAAATAGGTTTCGTGAATGGCAACCCAAAAGCAAATTCATCTACTCGTATTCCAAAGACCCTCGCCGCCAAAAAATGCCCCAATTCATGAACCAGTACCAATACTGACAAAACCAAAATAAAAACCACAATCGTCGGCATTGCACCAGTGTACTCAAACCCAGCTACTTAATCAAGATCAAACCAGCCACACCAATCAACCCCAGAACAACAGCAATACTCAAACCCAGCTCCTCAGAAGTAATCCTAAACCGGTCGGGACCTCTCATGCCCTCCATTATACTACAGGACCATCAAATCTGCCTCTTTTGCCTTCCCTATTTCCTCAAGGGTCTCCATAAATTTGTCCATGACTTTTTGTAGCTCATTCTCATCTCGCTTACGGTCATCCTCCGTGATTTCTTTATCCTCAAAAGACCGTTTTAGATGCGTCATCACATCATGCCTGGTCTGCCTCAGCTTCACGCGTCCATCTTCGAGTCTCACATGCAGCATCTTTACAAACTCGAGTCTGCGCTCAGAAGTCAACGGGGGGAAAGTCAGGCGGATGATGTTGTTATCTATTACCGGATTGACCCCGATATTGGCCGCCTCCACTCCTTTTCGGATATCTCCGATTATCGAGGTGTCATAAGGAGCCAGGACTATTACTGTCGGTTCTGGCACAGTGATTGTAGCCACTTCCATGATTCGCATCTTGGTCGTTCCCCCATATACATCCACAACTAGGTTTTCGACGATTGAGGGATTTGCTCTCCCAGTTCGAATCGTCGCCACCTCACTTTTTGTGTGATCCACAACTTTCTGCATCTTTCCCTTTACGTCTTCCAGATCCATATCCCCATAATATCACGCCTTGACGAGTAGACTACAATAAGTGTTCTAGATATGTGTGGCATCTTTGGATATGTGGGAACACGCACCGACGCACCAAGTCTTGTCCTATCGGGGCTCAAAAAGCTAGATTACCGGGGATATGATTCCTGGGGAGTTTCATACCAAACCCCATCCGGGATCACAACTCACAAGTCCACTTCTATACTTACTGGCATCGAAGGGGCAGGTCTTCCCCAATCCAGACTAGCCATCGCCCATACTCGTTGGGCCACGACCGGCTCCGTCAGCATAAAAAATGCCCATCCCCACGCCTCTTCGGATAACAGGTTTACTCTCGCCCAAAACGGCATTGTCGAAAATCATCTTGAGCTAAAAAGAGAGTTAGAGGACTTGGGTTACAAATTTATTTCAGAAACAGACACCGAAGTCATCGTCCGCCTCATCGAGCACGAGCTTACTTCCAAGACATCTCTTCAGGATGCGCTCCATTCAGCTTTCACCAGATTAACTGGCCGCAACACAGTCATCCTTTTGGACAAGCAAAATAACGAGCTTTTGGCCATCCGCAATGGCTCGCCCCTGGTAGTAGGCAAAACTGCCGATGGCTACATCCTCTCTTCCGACACTTTCTCTTTCGCCCACATTGCAAAAGAAATGCTCGTCGTCGAAAACGGCCAGCTCATCCGAGCCGGCAGTACTCTGGAGATATTTGATATCAAGACAAAAAAACAGATCGTCCCCCAGTTCTCTCCAGTTCAAATATTAGTCACTGACACCGACCTCTCTCAGTTT
>CAYHIN010000037.1:2883-4843 GCA_964356705.1 uncultured Gammaproteobacteria bacterium | reverse complement strand
CCCCCAGTTCTCTCCAGTTCAAATATTAGTCACTGACACCGACCTCTCTCAGTTTCCTCACTACATGCTAAAAGAAATCCACGATACTCCCCAAGTCCTAAATACCCAAAGCCAGATCACTCAAAAAGATTTTGCAGGTCTGGTGACAGCCATAAAAAAAGCCAGGCACGTCTTTACCATCGGTTCTGGCACAGCCGGCATTGCCGCCAGTCTCATTGCTTATTATCTGCGAAGCGTGGCCCACATAAACGCCACATCTCTCGTAGGTGCCGACTGCGCAGATTATTATCAATACTTTACAAAAGACGCCATTCTCATTGCTCCTTCTCAAAGCGGAGAAACAGCAGACGTCATTGAGGTCCTGGAGATCGCCAAAAAGCAGGGCGCCCAGATCGCTTCACTGGTAAATATGCCCGGCAGCATGATAACCCGTATGTCCGACTTTCCTTTCATGGCGGGGGCGGGTCCCGAGATCTGTGTCATGTCCACCAAAGTCTTCATCGCCCAGATCGCCTGGGGATATCTACTCGCCCATTCTGTAGCCGGATCTCACACTCAAGGCCAGGCCTTACTCACTAGCCTCTCATCGGCTGTTCATACTTACTTAAAGGACAAAAAAGTCCAATCCAGCCTCGTTTCCCAAGCCAAAAAATTGGCTCGTCTTGATCATCTCTTCATCCTGGGTCGTGGTTCTGGTTACTATATCGCCCGTGAAACCATGGTCAAGTTTACCGAAGGGGCCTACATTCATACATCGGCTATTCCAGCCGGAGACCTCAAGCACTATGCCATCACTCTCATGCAGAAAAGTGTTCAGGTAATCACCATTGGTCCCCTGCCAAACGCCGCCGAGCAGGTGACGACCCGCGGTGCCAGCGTCCTCCAGATCGATTCGCCCCTTCTGGATGATCCTTCATTTATCGGCCACATTATCCCCCCCCAATTACTCGCTTACTACACCGCAAAAACCCTAGGTCACAACATCGACAAACCTCGAAACATCGCCAAATCCGTCACCGTAAAGTAAATTGTCATCCTGAGGAGAGCCCTGTCATCCTGAGAAGCGCCTGTCATCCTGCCATCCCAACGGGATGCAATTAACGAAGCGAAGGATCCAGGTTTATACTTCAAGTACTCGAAAATCTACCACTGAGATATTCTCCCCAAGCTTTCCAATTGTTTCTTTTATCAGCTCTGAGATTTTCTTAGACCCATCCCTCACATATTCTTGTTCCAGTAGTTCTTCGACCGAAGCAGGCTTAGTACTGGCAATGTGCAACGCAATCTCTTTTCCCAACTTTTGAAAATCATCAGTTTTGGCCACAAAATCGGTCTCACAAGCCAGTGACAAGATGGCTCCTAGTCGCCCAGTGTGATGGATATAAGAAAACACCGCTCCAGCTTTTACTTCCCTGTCAGATTTCTTAGCCGCTCTCTCCAATCCCTTTTTCTTCAATATCTCCTCAGCGGTCTTCATATCTCCACTTGCTTGCTCTAGTGCTTCCCGACAATCCGCCACCCCAGCACTCGTCTTTTCTCTCAGTGCTTTCAGATCATTTATATTTACAGTCATATAGTCGTCATCCTGAATCGCAATGAAGGATCCAGTTTAGGATTTAGAATTTTGTATAGCATCACTTATCGTATTTACCATCAGAGTCACCGCTCCCACCGCATCATCATTAGTCGGGATCACATATTTGATACCGGCAGGATTTGCATTACTATCGACCAGTCCCACGACCGGGATCTTCATCTTGATTGCCTCTTGCACGGCCACATCTTCTTTGTGAGTATCGACTACAAATATCGCTTCCGGCAGTTTTTCGAGAGAGACTAGTCCCCCCAAAAAGCGCTCAAGTTTGGCAATATCGCGGTCTATCTGCAGCTGTTCATACTTGGTATATTTCTTGAGCTCTCCTTTTTCGCGCTGATCCTTCAGCTTTTTCATCTTGTTGAT
>CAYHIN010000037.1:0-2783 GCA_964356705.1 uncultured Gammaproteobacteria bacterium | reverse complement strand
TTGTTGTAGTGTTACATCTGCCATTATTTTTTTGCTTCCAAAACCCTCTGGACAGTTCTTAACTCATCAAGGCTGTCGGCAACTTGTTCTACTAGCAATAGTTTGTCAACTTGTGAAATAGTCGCATCTCTTTGAATCTCCGCAACCTGACCAACAAGATCACCTCTCGTTTCTTCAAAAATACGATTTACCCCTGATTCGATTCGTTCTTGGTCAACATCAGTCATATATTTTCTCCTTTTTTACCCGACTAAATCCTGAGTACAATCACAGGATTTTGGCGGGATCCTCCCCGGAGATCGTCTTGCGACAGGAGAAAAATTTCCCCCGGGTGCGTAATTAATCTATGCGTATTGTACCAAAAACACTATTTATCCACAAGGCGATCCTTTGCCCTCTTATCCGCTAACTTCTCAACGACTACTTTCTTCAATACATCACCCCTCGGAGTACCTGGCGGAAAAAGACTTTTAACATTCTCCCAAGCAGCTTTTTTCTCAACTTCAGTGATCAATGTTTTTTTATCAGGTCGAGTCGCCTTTGGATCAGCCATTTGATCCACGACATCTCCCAATTGTTCTGTTAGTGTATCTCCATCCATTAGTTCATTTTACTCCATCCAGCAAATTTTTTGAACAGCCCAAAAACGTCTAGCTCTAAACTATGCCTTGTCTCAACGATTCACTCTCCAACGCATATTCCAAAAGGGCTAACTGATCATCTTCTGGCAATCCAATTACTTCAGACAACCTTTCTACATGCCCTCTATGAACAAACGACTGCATGAGACCTGGTCGAACTGGCGTCTCGAGAGGTCGAAGTCTTGACTCAGCATACAACCTAGCCTCCTCAAGCAGTGTATCCTCAACAGCCTCAGTAAACTCTCCACCCACCAGTTTTCCTTGCAAATACTCTGCCATATTAACCCTATAGTACTCTCTCTCTGCAAAAGTCAAGCAGTCACTTAACCAAATTTTCAAACAACATCGCCACAGTCACTGGCCCCACTCCTCCAGGCACAGGCGTAAAAAACGAAGCTTTTGCCAAAGCCTCTTTTGTAAACTCCGCCTTTGGATACCCCACATCAATAGCTACAAAGTCATCCTTGACCATATAGCCCTCGATCAAATCAGCTTGCCCAGTGCAGCTTATCACCACATCAGCTTGTTTAATTTTTTCAACATCAAAATCGTCCTTATCCATCCCAACTGCCCCCGGCAGTTCTTTCATGAGTCTTCTCCCCACTTCGCCTCGAGAGCCAATTATCACCCAATCGTCATTCTGAGTCGCAACGAAGAATCCAGGTTTTTCTAGATCCTTCACTTCGTTCAGGATGACTTTTACAGCACGCACAGTAGCTGGGATAAAAGGTGAATCTTCCCTCAGTCCATCCACATCTTTTTCCTTCGGTATCTTCTGTATAAGCTCCTCCGAGTTCGGATACGGCAATTGGATCATGATCCCATCAACGCCTTTATCTTCGCTAAGTTTTGATATTAATATTTTGGTATTGTTTAGAGTTTCGAGATTAGGATTTAGAGTTTTTACTTCCACCTCAACTCCTATGCGTTGTCCAAACTTCTTCTTCTGCTCCACATATTTCGCCCCAGCTAGGTTTCTAGGATCCAAAACCGCCACCAACCTCGGTTTCCGACCGTTTCTAGCCTCAAACTTAATTACTTCATCGCTCAATCGTTTAATTACTTTCTCTGCAAATTGCTTCCCATCAAACACCATATACTTTTTTGTGACCCCCTAACTTTAAAAACCTTACAGTATTCTTGCTTGTCCATTCGTACACCACACGAACGTCCCCATCAATAGAGAATGAGCTCCCGCCTTCCATTCTTTTAGTCAACTCATGGCTGTCCAAGCGCGTGTCCTTACGGCTTATCTCGTCTTTCAGTTCCGGTTTTTCGATCAGCAAATCTGCGTGATCTCGATAAAACTTTGGATGGTAAAGAATTTTTGGCATTTTTACCTTTAGGCGGATGGCTCATCACAAATTCAGAAAAGGGCGTCACGCCATCCCACTCAATATCATTATCCATCGGTTCGGCAGCTCTACGCAACACCTCTTCCTCAAACTCCGGCATAAAACCATTTCTGGTCAGATTGTCATTCATCCACCACCTCAAAGCATCCCGTATTAGTTCGGAAATCGAGTTGTAATGATATTTCTTCGCCTGGGCTTTAGCCTGGGCGTACAACCCCCTCGGCATCGAGATATTGGTCGTAATGCTATCCATACATGCATTGTATGGCCTTCATACAACCAAGTCAATACTCCACACCAATCACATCCTATATAGATATTTGACAAATACAAGACCGCAGGTCTAAAATCAAAACATGGAAGCACAAAGTGTCGAACCTGGGGCAGCACTCAAAGCTTTTACTGACCAAGTAAGAGCAAGACCCGCCACCATAGAAGCAGTCATGGCCTTAACCCCAGAACAAAGGCAAAAAGAGCTAGATGAAATTAAGGATTGGCAGGCAGCTGGCGACGCCCACGTAGAAGCAGGTATTCAAACTTTACACGATAATTACGATAAAACTGCACTAGCTGCTGGAGTGGTCGAAGGCCAAACCGAATAGCCTATCTCCTTGAACTCTCTTCTATAGCTTGTTTTCTTTTTTCTTTCTCTATATCAAGTTCCACTAAATCTCCATCCCTAATTTCAATTCTTAAACATACCACATGATAATCCACTTCCCAAGGCAAGAGACCCAAAGCTTCTAGATCTTCTTTCAGAAGATCTGCTGGCGATAGTAGTCGTTCT
>CAYHIN010000036.1:5132-8057 GCA_964356705.1 uncultured Gammaproteobacteria bacterium | reverse complement strand
TCCCACCCACCAGACCGACATTTTCATCTAATTAAGACCCAGCCTTTCTTTGTGTTTTTTCCCCAAGGCAATAGTCCCGTTTTTCAGATTTTCTGCTCCCAGTTCTTCAAATACTCCGGAAAGATACTCCCCTCCTACCGCATGTGGTACTAGCACATAGTCTGCCCCCACCTGGTACAGCAGTTTTGCGTCAGCGGCATCTGCTGCCGTGACTATCAAAAGCGGTACTTTCTTGCCTCTTTTTACCTCCAATAAAAAGAGCAAACTGTCTTGCACATCTACAACCGTGGAGATAACGGCTGCGGCTGTTTGAATATCCAGACGATCATATAGCTCATGATCTGACATATCGCCATAGATAACTTGGTCCTCTTTTAGTCTATCTATGATTTCAGGGTCAAAATCCACAACCACGACCTCAAACCCCATTTTTTTCAACATTGGCCTGATCACACTCCCCACTCGGTTGTGACCAAACAAGACTATGTGTCCTGTTTTTTTCACTAACTCGTCTGTTGTTCTTTCACCACCCTGTTCTTTCCACAACAGCCGGTAAATCTTCTTGGCATGTCCTATTACATATACCGATATCGCCATAGTCAGCATAGCCGTCATCGTAAGTATCGCCACAATTTCAGGTGGGATTGCCCCCAGCTTTACACCCACGGCCGCCAGTATTAGTGAAAATTCCGACACCTGTCCCACAGGTACTGCCGACAAAAAAGCCGTTCTTCTTTTGTAACCCAAGGCCATAAGTATGCCAAACACGATTCCCGGACTCCCCAGGACTACAAACAGAGTAAATATCAAAACAATTGGCCAAAATCCAAGTATTCCCGACAGCGAGAGTCCCGCTCCCATCGCCACAAAAAACCAAGTGACAAAAAAGTCTCGCACCGGTCGCACTCGGGCGATTATCTGCGCATGTTCTACGGCCGAGGCCAGTGTGATCCCAGCCAAAAATCCGCCGATCTCAAATGACAGTCCGATGGTAGGGTGAGATACGGCCGAAGCCAGCAGTAAACACCAGCCAATAGCCGATACAAACAACAGCTCCACTGACCCTGCCAAGTGCCTTACAAACTTAGGCATCACAGTTCTTGATACGAGAGCCGCCAGACAAAACAGCCCCACGACCTTCAAGACTAAGACTATGGCAGAATTCATATCAATTACTCCATTCTTCCCGATTCCCAAGACCGACAGAGCCGCGACCGCCACAAAGTCCTGGACCAGCAGGTATCCTGTGGCTATCTTGCCATGCAGACTTTGCAGCTCTCCTCGCTCAGACAGCAGCTTGATGACGATAATCGTGCTCCCAAAAGTCAGGCCCAGCCCTATATATATAGACGCGATCTGCGAAAATCCCAAAAACCAAGCCAGGGCGTAAGCCGCAGATCCCACGATCATGACTTGTGTCAATCCCGTGACCACAGCCACTTTGCCGATTTTTTGTAACTGGGCGATGGGCAGTTCCATACCAGCCAAAAAAAGAAGTAGCGTCACGCCCATCTTTCCCAATGTTTCTATCAGAGTATGATCTCCTAGTTTGTCCCCGCTAACAGCCGAAAACACCATTCCAGCGATTAAATATCCAATTACTGTTGGCTGCGATAACTTTCTGGCCACAAAGCCAAACACCGCACACAAGCACAGCATGACAGCCAGCGTCTCAAACACTCCCATACATTCAGTCTAACAAGAATGTCATTCTGAGTGCAACGAAGAATCCAGTACATTTTGCAACTCCTTTGGTAATCCCGCTTCAAATGTTTGTATTACTCCTGTCACCGGATGTATGACAGTCAGAAGCCTGGCATGCAAAAACAGACGAGAACAAATTTCCAGGTCCTGCTTTAATTTTTTTTGAAATCCATAGATCGGATCTGACACGATTGGGTGTCCCAAATGCTGCATATGCACTCTCAGCTGATGCGTTCTCCCAGTATGCGGGGTCAGCTCCACCAAACTAAATTTTTCCCCATTATTCATAATTCCGAATTCATAATTCTTAATTACACGCCATTCAGTAATCGCAGTTCTAGACAGATCACCGGTAACTGCAAATTTATGTCTATCTTTGGGATGTCTATCAATAGGAGTAGACAGGATTCCGGTTTCTTCTTTTAGATGACCATGTACCAGAGCCACATATTTTTTGATAGTAGTGCGCTCCAAAAATTGCTTCTTGAGTCCTTCATAGGCTTCCTCAGTCTTGGCAAGTATCAGTATCCCACTCGTATCCCGATCCAGCCTATGCACCACTCCACCTTTTTGTATAAATTCTGTCGAATTGTCATCCTGATCCCGAGGAATCGAGGGAGAAGGATCCAGTCGGCTCACAAACCACCCTTGAACCGTTTCACCTTTTACACTCTCAGCATTATTTGTCACCATCCCCCACGGCTTGTTAATCACACATAAAAACGAGTCTTCAAAAATTATTTCTGGGGTCACTTCTCTCTTCTTTTCTCACAATTGATACACACAGTCGTTTCTGGCATGACCATGAGCCGGTCAGTATCTATCATCTTGCCACAGCTCTCACAGACTCCATATTTACCAAATTTGATTCGAGCTAAAGCTTTTCTGATCTGGATAATACTTCTGTCCAAGCTTTTTCGAATTGCAAACACCTGCATGTGGCCCACTTTCTCAGCCGCTTCCGCGTCAATCGCCGCATTTTCTGTCCGCCTCACTTTATCGACATACGGATCCTCAGATACAATCTCCTTCTTTCTTTTTTCCAGCCCTCCCAGCCTCGACTGCAAAAAATTCTTGACCGGTCCCAGCACATTTGCCGGATATTTTACTGTTTGTTTTTCGTTTGCCACAAATTTATTTTTCGCCCACTTCGCAAATACAAGCTAACAAGTGTGATAGATATTACAAAGCCGCACACTACTTGCGAGAGAGAGATGTCCC
>CAYHIN010000036.1:0-5032 GCA_964356705.1 uncultured Gammaproteobacteria bacterium | reverse complement strand
ATCACTCTCCAGGTCGCCCAAAAAGCACCCAAAAATCCACTCCATTCGTATAGTCCCACCTGTCTTTTCAGGAACAGGTATGCAGCCAGACCCCAAAACAACCAGTTCACAAATACCAAGAGTTCCAGCTCCAGGATTTTTTCCGACTCATACTCAGATCGCATCTTTCGCCATAGTCCAAATCCAAAGCCAAAGATCAAAACAAAGATCACAAAATATCTCAGCAGCTCAACCCACATTCTTTTATTTTACACGTTCAGCGTACGACCCGTCTCTAGTATCTATGAGGACTTTTTCTCCTTCATTGATAAATAGTGGCACCCTAGTCTCGATTCCGTTTTCGAGTTTGGCCGATTTGTACAGATTAGATACACTATTTCCCTTTACACCTGGATCAGTCTGCACGACCACAAATTCCATCTTGGGAGGCAATTCTATCCACAAAGCGCGCTCATCCCAAAACAGTACATTTACCAGTATCTCTGGTTTCAGATACACTGCATTCTCAGCCAGCACGTCAGCACTCATGTTTACTTGCTCATAAGTCTTAGGATCCATAAATACATAGTCCTCTCCGTCGCGGTATAGATACTGCATGGGTTTGCGAAGCAGGGAGATTTCTTCGACCCGCGCCGAGTTCACAAAAGACTTTTCTATAGTAACTCCAGTTAGCAAATGCCTCATCTTGATCTTGATCGTGGCACTCCCCCGACCCATCTTGATATGTTCATACTTGAGCCCCAACCAAGGATTTCCATCCAAAAGAAAAGCAGTTCCATTTCTTATATCTTGTACACCCAACATCGCCATATACAGCCAATTTTACTCCACATCCAGCCTCAAGACAATCGCTCTTCAAATCATTTCCCACCCGTGAGATAATTGCTCCAGTCAGCCGGGATGCTGAAATGGTATACAGTCTAGTCTCAAAAACTAGTGGGCCGAAACGCCCGTGAGGGTTCGACTCCCTCTCCCGGCACAATTACTTTATTTTCTGGAGTAGTTCTCCCGGAGACAATATCTCCAAATCCTTTATTTTTCCTTTCAATATCAGTAGGTGCTTCTTATCCAAAGTCACCAAAACGTCACAGTTTTCATAGATTGCAGATGCTATGACGTGAGCGTCGCCTGGATCAATAACGACTTTCCCAAATTTAGGGACCAAACCTATTTTTGGAGCACTGAATGGATGACTAAATATACCTAAGATTTTTTCTTCTAAATCTTCGGGCTGCAATCCTATCTTGCCACTATGTCTGACTGCTTCATCAAATATCAATTCAGAAATTACTCCTTCGATCTCGTCATCTATTGTCTTTTTTAGAAGTACAGCCGATGCACCACCAGGAGAATATATTCCAGCCAAAATTACAGACGCATTAAAAAATGCTCTCATTTCAAAACACCTTTTTTGCGAAGCTCTATTGTTTGTTGATCATCCAAGGCAAAAAACTCGTCTACCTCCTTGTCCGTGTATCTACGAACTGAATATCTCGGCATGGTCACAGGCTCAAAGATCAGCCTTCCATCGACTTTTCTAACTCTCACAAAATTCCCTTCTTCAAATCCATCCCCAGCCAGTTTGCTAGGAATAGTAACCACCCGTCTCGGCTGAATCTTAACTATCTCGTTCCACGCTTGCATTGAAGTCATAGATAGATAATACCGAATTTCGGCATTACTGTCAAGATATGATACACAAGTTACTTACCGACTTCCTCTATTTCTTTCCTAATCTTCAAAATTTCTACTATTCCATCAATTACAGAATCAGTAAGCTCGCGAACCGGGTGATGAGCATGTTTTTCCTGACCTCTTACACCAGAAACAATATCTCCCAACTCTCTAGCACTTCTTGAAGTCTGAGCAACTACACAATCCATGTCGATAGCTAAAACCTCAGGAGTGCTCTCTCTCTCTGCCAATTTCAAAGCTGTAGCAAATATACGTTCAAATGTCATACTACAGGGCATTATATCATATTAACTTGCCTTCTTCACCCTCTCTACTCCATAAAACTTGAGGCGGTCGCCCTTAAAGCGCATGTTTATTGATCGTAGCGGGCCGTTTCGATGCTTTGCAATATCCAGCTTGATATTTTCCAGATCCTCGTCATTCTCCCGCCAGATAAACATAACTACGTCCGCATCTTGCTCGATTGCCCCCGATTCACGCAAGTCAGCCAGCTGGGGTTTCTTTATTCCCCGCTGCTCCACCTGCCTCGACAGCTGGGAGAGAGCCAGCACAGGTACTTTCAGCTCACGCGCCAGGTTTTTGAGCCCCTGGGAGATCTCAGACACTTCCTGGACCCGACTATCATATGATCTGGCCGATCGCGCCAGCTGCAAGTAATCAACAACGATCAATTTCAGTCCGTGTTCTGCCTGCAGCCTTCTGGCTTTGGTACGCATCTCCAGGATTGACATGCCGGGGGTATCGTCTATGTATAGAGGCGTCTCATACAGCTCACCCATCGCGTCAGACAGTTTAGAAAATTCATCTTCAGACAGATTGCCAGTCTTTAGCTTCCAAGCATCTATCTCAGCCTGGGCCACGAGCAACCGGTCCATCAGCTCCTCTCGACTCATTTCAAGGGAAAAAAATCCCACTGGCATTTTGTGTCCAAAGGCAGCATTTGCGGCTATGTTAAGGGCTAAGGCCGTTTTTCCAGACCCGGGCCTAGCGGCCAAAATTATCAAGTTAGAGTTTTGCATGCCAGCCAGTGTATCGTCCAGATCAGAAAAACCCGTAGGTACTCCCCGCAAAGTTCCAGCCGATTTGTGTAGTTCATCCAGACGGTCAAAAGATTCGGCCAATATATCTTTGACTGGCACAAATACTTGTTTCAGATGTTGCTGAGCCAGTGAAAACACGGACTGCTCCGCCATATCCAATATTTGTCTCACTTCTCCTGCTTCATCAAAAGCCAAGTCCGTAATCTTGGAAGCAGCAGATATTAGTTTGCGTTTGGTGAAAGCGTCCTGGATCAGATGAGCATAGTGTTCAGCGTGCGCTGCTGTCGGCACTTTTTCGACCAACGAGGCCAAATAAGTCGACCCTCCCACCATCTCTTCACTTTTATCTTTTTTTAGTCTCTCACCAACTGTTACTACGTCTACAGGCTCCCGCTCTTGATATAGATCGATTATCGCCTGGTATACTCGTTTATTTTTTTCGTCATAAAAGTGCTCAGGTCGCAAAAATTCAACGACCTCAATCACCGCATCCCGGTCCATCAGAAGCGCTCCCAGCACAGACTGCTCAGCCACAGAAGAATTTGGCGGCACCTTTACACTAGTCATACCCGTAATATACTACACAATTTACTTAGTAGAGAGTACGACGACCTGAAGATCAGTCGGGAGTTTATCAGCAGTCGTGGACAATTTTGGCAATGCTTCAACTCCCGCGATTTCTGTAGTCGTAACTGCAATCCACGGATCGACAGCTTTTGCGATATCGATACTTACAGAAACAGCGATATCTATAGATCCCGCCTCCGAGATTGTTTCATCAGATGGCTTTTCCGTCCCCAAAAACACGATTCTCAAGTTATCTATCTCAACTACGTTCGTTTGTGATCCAAAAGACAGGACCGATACACCCCCCACTTCATACTCTCCCGGTTCACTGATTGTAAAGGCGGCTTTACCTACCTGTTCGATTATTATTTTGTCAGAACTGACCCCGACACTGGCACTCTTGCCTTTGATTTTATAATTATTGTTACCAACTGCGACGATATCCATAAGCGCAAATGATCGTACTATAAGGATATTGTCTTGACAAGGGCAAGGCTCACCCATAATATCAGTCAATCGCCATGAAAAAAGAATTTTTTGCCGCCATCATCATTGGCTTCGTATTGGGACTCATTATTACTTTAGGGATCTGGACAGCCAACAAAAGTCTGAAAAATCTTCCCAAAAACGGCGCCAACCCCACGCCAACTATTACTTCCCCCGAAGTCACGCCCGCTCCCACCTCCCAGCCCACGACAAACGGCCCACAACTAACTATCACTTCCCCTGAAGACGATTTTCTTTCGGCAGAAAATTCCGTGACCATTTCTGGCACGACCGTGGGCTCCGCAGTAGTCAGTATCACTCACGAAACCGGGGAAACTCTCCTCCAAGCCGATGCCAATGGCAAGTTCGAAGCTGAGATATCTTTGGAGTCTGGGTATAATCAGATTACCGTAACTGCAATTGATTCCAAAGGTCAATCTACCCAAAAGCAGTTGTTAGTAACTTACACCACCGCCAAGATATGATAAATAAAACTCAAAACTCTAAACTCGAAATTCTAATTTTAATTATTTTTGTTTGTTTAGGATTTAGTGTTTTTGATTTAGGATTTATATCAAAAATCCATGCCCAATCTCCTTCTCCTACTGGTACCACTGTGCGTGACAATATCAAGCAACAAGTAGCCCAGGAGCTCAGTCAGATCAAACAGTCAGTCAGCAAAAAGGCATTCCTGGGTACCATCGCCACAAAGTCAGATACAGGTATCACACTGACCACTCACCTCAATCAGACAAAAAACGTAACTGTTACGACCGATACCACTATTCGTTTAGCCGGCAGCAAAGAGGGCACCCTGGCAGATCTCAAGGCCAATGATTATGTCCTGGTGATGGGCAATGTCGATGGCGCAGGCGTCATGACCGCAGTCAGACTGCTCATAGTCCCAAAGCCAGGCACAGACACCAGAAAAACAGTCTTTGCCAAAGTTACCAAAGTCACTACATCCACCCTGACGGTAGAGTCTCCCGACAAACAAACCTGGTCAGTCAAGCTTTCATCAGCAGTGAAATATAATGGCAAAACCAAAGCTACTGATATCAAAGTCGACAGCAATATCGTTGTATTGGGTACCGTCTCCAGTACTACCATCACAGCCAAGCACATCGTCCTCCTTCCCTCTTCTCAATAATTTTTACATCACCAAATTTCTATTCTTTTATTCCTATTTACAGGTCATTTACATACTTGTAACGACCGTTACAACTACGTAAATATTGACATCC
>CAYHIN010000035.1:0-8063 GCA_964356705.1 uncultured Gammaproteobacteria bacterium | reverse complement strand
CGGTGAATACGTTCTCGCCTTTTGTACACACCGCCCATCAAGCCAGCAAAGTCGGCAGTGCCTGATACCTCGGGTTTCCCGGGACAAGGGTAAGGTCGGCGATGAGGGCTAAGTTGTAAATTTGTTGCAACCTACAAGAGTAATCCTGTAGAAAAATTTCGCTGTATCGGTGGACTCTTCACTTGATTTTTGGGTAAATTTCGGTTTACACTAAATTAAGTATGACAATACCGAGGGAACCCTTCGACTTTGTTCAATACAAGTCGTTGGGACGCCGTAGAGACTACACGCGAACGCCTATAACAAAGGCCTATTTGATGGGTTTGATTCATGACGCAACTAGACACAAGACTACATTTCGCATTGCTCAGAAGAACGAAGAATTTCTTCGTTTTGTCAAAGAGCAAATAGCTAAATTGGGTATTCAAAGTTGGATCTATAAAGAGGGTAAGACAAGAAATGTTTGGATTTTGGAATTTTCTTCTAAACATCTAAATAATCTGAAAATAGAATCTGATATAGATAAAGTTGAGTATTTGAGAGGCTACTTTGATGCGGAAGGTGGAATTGCAAGAGAATCCACAGTCAGATTTTATTTGTACTATTGTCAAAAGAACTTTGATGAGTTGGTACAGTTAAAAGAATATTTGACCGGATTTGGAATAGATTGCGGTGTGATTCACAACCCAAGTCGAAAGAGAGACCCAGATTTTTGGAGATTTTACATACGAGCTAACTCGTATGCGAAGTTTGCCAAGATAATTGGTTCTTCTCATCCAGACAAATGGCCAATACTTAGGATGAAGATATAGTCCAAGCCGCGATGAAAATCGTGGAACACCTTGAACAAGGTATCCCTAGCCGAAGCTGGGGATGGATCACCTCCTTTCTAGGAGAATCAACACCCAGAAAGTTTTGTAATTCTTTCTTTAAATAAAAATCACACACAAATAGAGTCACTACAACGTCATAGTTTGTGACTGCTATCTAAAAGGCGTTTCCTTCCACTTTTTGAAATATAAACCTCACCCTCGATCCCTCTCCTTCATAATGAGAGGGAAGGTTGAAGAGATATTTTTAGGCATAACTTTTAATTAAATTCCACCCGCTGTCACAGGCGGGTTTTATTATGCGAAACAAAGAATTATTGAAAGCGTGTCCCCTGAGAAGGGGAGAGCAAGTGGTGGGAGAGTGGAGTATGCACAAGGGCGAATATTTGCGACCTGAGACCACTTATCGAGAGGATCAATGTAAGGCAAAACAGATAGGGTTTGTGGAGTCTGATCCGAGAGTTTTGGAGTTTGCGGTTGGTTGCAGAGTGTGCTGGAGGGAAATAATTGGTGCTAAAATTTGATGATGATTGATGAAAAGAAGCTAAAAGACCTGCAAGAAAAGTTAGCCAAATACCGGGCAGAACTGGCTATCAAAAAAAGAAACTTTCGAGGGATAAAGCATGAGGATAGTTTGTCCGAAATGCGGTACACCGAATATCGAGTGTATCAGGATATGGTGGACGGGTTGGAGAAAGAGATCGCGAAGATAAAAAGACAGAAGTGAGGGGTTGGTGTATAATTTTGAGGCTGTATTAACGCTTTGGGTGCGTAGTTCAGTGGTAGAACGCATTCCTGATAAGAATGAGGTCCATGGTTCGATTCCATGCGCACCCACCAGATAAGTTTGGCATTCCTGATATGAAAGGAGCCTACCACTCGCTAACGCTTGTGGATCCTTTCATGTGAACGCTTCGCTTATCAAAAGAATGAGGTCCATGGTTCGATTCCATGCGCACCCACAAAGTTGAAAAATGAAACTTCTTAAGAACAAGTGGTTTTGGGTGGGTTTGATTGTCCTTGTAATCGGGGGAGGGTTTTTGTGGAATAAACAGCAAAAATTGAAAATTGAAAATGGACAATTGAAAATTGTCGAAGTACAGAGAAAAAATATTGTGGAGAGTATAACTGTGTCGGGGAAGATTGCGGCGGATAAACAGGTGACACTGACATTTCCGGCTACTGGCAAACTATCTTATGTAAAGGTGAAACCTGGAGATTCAGTGAAATCTGGTCAATGGATGGCGGCTCTGGATACTGGAGACTTGCAAGCGGCTGTGACTAAAGCTTGGTATTCGTATCTGGCATATGATGCGGCCGCCAAAGTGGCGGAAGATAGTGTGAAGGGGCATGAGGCCGATGAAACATTTGCCCAAAAGAATACTCGGGTGGCAGCCCAGACGGCCAGAGATAGTGCGTATGAAAGCTGGCTATCTGCGAACAGGGCCGTACAACTGGCAGTCCTCAAAGCCCCATTTGCGGGTATGGTAACGGCTGTGACTGTGAGTGCTGCGGGAGACATAGTAGGAGTCACTGATGGAATTACTGTTGTCGATCCGGAAACTTTGTATTTTGATACTGAAGTAGATGAAACTGATTTTGGCAAAATAAAAGTGGGGCAAAGAGCGATCGTGAAATTGGATGCGTTTGAAGATATAGAATTTGATGGTGTGGTAACCCTCATGGGTTATGCAACTAAACTATCCGACTCGGGAGCCACAGTGATACCGGTGCGAATAGGTTTCCTGGATCCTTCGCTTTCTGCTCAGGATGACAAGTTGAGATTGGGATTGAATGGAGATGCTGAACTAATACTCGCTGAGAAAAGTAATGTGCTGACACTGCCGGTTGAAGCTGTAAATGATAATAAAGTAGAGTTGCTGGATGGAAAAATGGTGACAATAAAGATTGGACTGGAAGGAGAAGAGGACATAGAAGTATTAGAAGGATTAGGGGAGGGTGAAAAAGTCGTAATCAAATGACACCCGTAATTCAATTTAAAAATGTTTCCCGAGTGTATGGTGATCCCAACAATGAGGGGACGATGGTCAAGGCTTTGGATAATGTGAGCTTTGAAATCAAAAAAGGTGAGTTTGTGGCGATCACGGGACCATCGGGATCTGGAAAATCGACATTACTTCACTTGATAGGACTTTTGGATAAACCCACGACGGGAGAAATCCTCGTAGATGGGGAACAGGCGAGTAAGTTGTCTGATGCAAAGCTCGCAAAACTGCGCAATAAAAAAATCGGTTTTGTGTTTCAGCAATTTAATCTTTTGAAAAAGACTTCGGCATTGAGAAACGTGGAGTTGCCATTGGTATACTCGGGAATTAGAGGGAAAAAGAGGGAAGAGATGGCAAAGATGGAGCTGGAAAAAGTGGGACTGGGTGACAGACTAAATAATACTCCCGCACAACTATCGGGAGGCCAACAGCAAAGGGTGGCAATTGCGCGGGCTTTGGTGACGAACCCATCGCTTCTGCTTGCAGATGAACCCACCGGAAATCTGGATAGTAAAACTGGACAAGAGATACTTCAACTATTTGAAGAGCTGCACAAAGATGGGGTGACAATAGTCTTGGTCACACATGATCCAAATATTGCTAAAAAAGCGAAGAGGCAAATAGTTATTCGGGATGGGAGGGTAGTCTAATGGATATTGCTGAACTATTTAGATCTGCCATTGTGGCCATTAGGACCAATAAAACTAGGTCGGTGCTGACAACGCTGGGAATAGTAATCGGGGTGGCGTCGGTGATACTACTGGTGTCTATCGGAAATGGATTGCAAAATTTTGTGTCCAAAGAATTTGAGGCTCTGGGATCAAATACCCTTTTTGTAGCACCTGGAAAAGTAAGTTTCGGAGGTGGGCCACCCCAAAATGTGGAAGCCAAGTTTGATTTTGATGATGTGCGTCGCATAGAAGACCTGGGGGAGCCAATAATTTCGGCGCGAGGGATGGTATCAAAACCTAGTACTTTGAAATATCGAAGCGAGACATTTTTTGGCTCGATCGTCGGAGTGAGTGAAGACTACCTGGATTATGGAAATGTGAAACTGGAGTATGGCGAGTTTTTTGGAAAATCTGCCCTTGAGCGCAGCTCGATGGTGGGAGTGATGGGAAATAAAGCCTATCTAGAACTATTTGGTGAAGGAGAAAAAGGAATAGGAAAAGAAATAAGTGTGGCAGGAAAAACTGTCAAAATAATCGGCAAGCTGGTGGAAAAGGGTGGAGGAATAGGTGGCTCAGGGGACGAAAACACATATCTTCTGATGCCGGTGACATCTGCTATGAAGGTGACGGGAATCGATAAGCCGGCAGCAGTCATGGTGAAAACCGCGGATGCTGAAGGAGTAAGTCTGGCTGCCAAAAAAATAAAAAATTATTTTGCAAAAAAGAAGCTGACAGAAGATGATTACACGATCATGGAACCCAAGGAACTGTTGGCCTCGATCAACTCATTTTTGGGAGTGGTGACGGGAGCACTATCTGGAATTGCTGCAATCTCATTGGTGGTAGGGGGAATCGGAATTGCTAACATCATGCTGGTCTCGGTGACTGAGAGAACGCGAGAGATTGGACTGCGAAAAGCCTTGGGGGCCACAAGTGGAGATATCATGAGGCAGTTTTTGATAGAGGCGATAGTGCTATCGATACTAGGAGGGGGATTGGGAATACTGATTGGGGGAGGACTATCGATGCTACTACGGCAATTCATTGAGACGAGTGTGACTACGGGATCGGTTCTGATGGCGTTTGGAATATCGGCAATTGTGGGAATTGTCGCTGGACTGGCGCCGGCAATACGGGCCTCTAGACTGAATCCGATTGAAGCCCTAAGGTGGGAGTGATAAACTGGATGTTGTGAAGAATTGGTTTGTATTTGGACTTATATTTTTATTGATCCCGGGAATTGCGAATGCGTGCATGATCCTGCCATGGCCGGGACAAGAAGTAAAACAAGTACAACAGAAAGCCGTGATCTGGTGGGATGGAAAGACTGAGACTCTGATCGAGTCGGTCACATATTCTGGTAACCCGAGAGAATTTGCTTGGATTATTCCAGTTCCCAATAAGCCTGAGGTTGAGGAAGCCACAGATGAACTATTTTCGGCTTTGGAGAGTCTCACGAACCCGACGGCGGTGGCAATGCCTGAGTATGGCAGGGGAGATTTAATGATTCAAAACCCGTCGTTAGATAGTGGAGTGCGAGTGATAGAGACAAAAAAGATAGATATCTATGATGTGACGGTGCTGACTGCTCAAGATGGTAATGAACTGAGAAAGTGGCTGACTACAAACGGTTATAAATATCCAGAAGATAAAGAATATTTGCTAGAAAACTATGTAGGGAAAGACTGGTATTTTGTGGTGGCCAAAGTGCGACCAGGGGCAGTGGGATATGCGGGAGCGGGACTCTCTTCTGGGCATGCAACGCCTCTGAAAATTACGTTTGCAGCGACTGCTCCTATATACCCTCTGAGAATATCTGGGATGGCAAGTGAAGAAAAGAAACCTACGAATATCGTGGCATCGTGGAGCTTTGAGGATGGGACTCGGGTGGGGTGGAGTGCTTATTCGACACCACTTGTGAACGCACCAGGAAGATCTGAAGTGTCGACTGATACGGCAATATATGGAAATAGAGCGTTGAAGCTGTCGGGGGTCGTTGGAACTTGGGATGACTACTTCTATACGAGTGTGTCGGGACTCGTACCTGGAAAAACCTATACATTTTCGGCCTATGCGATAGCAGGCCAGGTATTGGACCGAGGAGACGCATTTATAAAAGTCCAACAAGGAGGGCTATCGGTGACTTCTAAATATGTACCTTTTGAACAACTAAATGGGTGGCAGAGATTGGAAGTGACATTTGTGGCTAAATCTAGTAGTCATGAATTTGATCTGATTGCGCATAAGATGGATCCAAAAGCAGTAATTTTGTGGGATGGTGTACAAATAGAAGAGGGTGAAAAAGTAACCACTTATGTGGATACCTCGGGACTGAAGATTGCTAAAAATGACAATCTAAATGTAAGACTATATGTGTTTGCAAAGCATAGAATGACGGCCCCTGGGTTTTCTACCACATATGCTGGATGGGAGAACGCGAAGACTATAAAAAATTTGGCCTTGGATAGTGAGGGTAAATCCTGGGTGCCAAATGCAAAAAATATGTATTTGACGAGACTAGATATGAGCATCAAACAATCTGAGATCAGTGGTGATGTCGTATTACGAGATGCTGAAAATAACGATGTGGTGGGCGGAGGGAAAAATAAATGGAGCTGGGATTTCAAGAGTAGTAACGGCGTAGCCGTGATTTTGGGATTGTTAATCATTGAACTTGTGGGAATAGGTTATATTTATATGAGGAGAAAATGATAGTGGCGCCTGATTATGGTTATTCATCATCTGTATCTATGATATTTTGGGTAGTTGTACTCGCGGCTGTGCTGGCTCTCGTGCTGATGGTATTTAGGCATTCTGGAGAAAAAAAGGGAGGATCGAGACATGGATATTTTTATATTATGAGTTTTTTGTCCTTGATTGCTTTGTATTGGGCAATGTCTGATTCTGTTAGACTAGTACTGTCCTCGTGGATGGGTAAATTGCCATACTATGCGGCAAGTAATTATGCTCGAGACTTGGCGATGCGAGTATCTACGATCTTGGTGGCTATACCTGTATTTGCATTTCATTGGATTGGAGCCAATCCGCGAGATCACGAAAAAATAGATCGGGAGGGGAGGAGATGGTATGCCATGATAATGATGGTATTTTCAGGATTGATAGTTCTAGCGTGTGCTACTAATTTGGTATATATGGTGGTTAGTTTTGTAATGGGAGTGAGCTCGAGCACAACTATAGAAGTGATTCTCCCTTATGGATTGTTGGCTATTTTGATATGGGGATGGCACTATGGTGTTTGGAAAAAAGTGGAGCTGTCAGAATAGTCCTTATTGACACGTGCCTAACTACAGGGTAATATCAGGCTAGTTTCGAGGCCTTTTTGCATGTTGAATTCAAAGCTAATTTCAGATCTAACCGGGCAAATATAGCCCGGAATTAGTAGCTTAATGCATGAGACCTTGAAAGAGGTCTCTTTTTTTACAATTTGTGCGACAGAACTGACCAGGGCCCGTAGTTCACCTGGTAGAACGCTTCATTTGCAATGAAGAGGTAAGCAGTTCGAGTCTGCTCGGGTCCACCGAGCTCTTGACGGCTGGTCCCGGTTTCCTTTCGTGGGAGACCGAGACGAGCCTTTGAGATGATAAGGCCTTACAAAGTTCGCCCTTTTACGGTCTACGACCGCGAAAGCGCGACTGCGTCGCCCTTTTAAAAGTAGAGAGAATTTATTGTAGAGAGAGTTGTATTTTATACTTCCGTAAAGCAGATAATGGATGCCTAGGATGCCAATGCCGAAGAAGGACGTACTGAGCCACGAAAGTCATCGGGGAGCTGCTAAGAAGCTTTGATCCGGTGGTCTCCGAATGGGGAAACCCATCTATTTTTATAGATCCCTCGAATTTATTCGAGGTGGGGCACGCTCTGAACTGAAACATCTAAGTAGGAGCAGGAAAATAAATCACAGAGATTGCGTGAGTAAGCGGCGAGCGAAAGCGCAAAAGCCTAAACTTGTGTCGCAAGATGCAGGGGTTGCGGGGCAGATAACATGAGATCAATCGAGGTAGTTAAACTGTCTGGAAAGGCAGGCCATAGAACGTGACAGCCGTGTAGACGAAACCTTTGTTTGCTCTATTCTGTTCCCAAGTACCATGTTACAAATATAATGTGGGAAGCTGGGGTGACCACACTCCAAGGCTAAATACGTTGGCGTACCGATAGTGAACTAGTACCGTGAGGGAAAGGCGAAAAGAACGGGTGAAACCCGAGTGAAATAGTACCTGAAATTATCTGCTGACAAGCAGTGGGAGCAATCAGTCGCAAGATTGAAAGTGACCGCGTGCCTATTGAAGAATTATCCGGCGAGTTTTCGCATTGCGCTTTGTTTAACCAAGCCAAGCTTGGGGAGACGTAGGGAAACCGAGTCTGAATAGGGCGAATTTGTGCAATGTGGAAGACCCGAAACCTGGTGAGCTAACCATGAGCAGGGTGAACCCTTCCGAAAGGAAGGGGGAGGCCCGCACCCGTCAGAGTTACAAATCTGTGGGATGACTTGTGGTTAGGGGTAATATGCCAATCGAACCAGGAGATAGCTGGCTCTC
>CAYHIN010000034.1:0-8454 GCA_964356705.1 uncultured Gammaproteobacteria bacterium | reverse complement strand
ATAATTTGTGGTCCAACGGCGACTGGCAAGACTGCCTTCAGTGTGGAGATAGCCAAGCTGTTAAATGGAGAGATTGTCTCGGCAGACTCCCGCCAGATCTATGTGGGTCGGGATTTGATTACTGGCAAAGATATCACCGGACCAAGTGAAGAGTCTCAGGTTGTTTGGAGAGAAAAAAAACTAAAGTACTATTTGATCGATGGTATAAGAGTCTGGTTGTACGACATAGTGAGCCAAGGAGAGAATTTCAATGTTTCATATTGGAAAGAGTGTGCAGACTTGGTTATTGCCGACATTCTCAGTCGCGGCAAATTACCAATCGTAGTTGGGGGCACCGGCTTATTTATAAAAGCCTTGACACAAAACTTGTCTGACATTGATGTTCCATATAACGAAAGTCTACGTCAAGAACTAGAGACAAAATCAGTGGAGGAGCTCTTTGATTATTTAAAGTCAGAGGATCCCACTCGCGCAAATAGTCTAAACGAATCCGATGCCAAAAACCCCCGTCGCCTTATTCGCGCAATAGAAATATCGATTGTCTCAAAAAAAATAATTCCCCCTCTTGCTTCAAGAGGGGGATCAAGGGGGAGTTATAACTATTTACAAGTTTGTCTTTCGACAACTACCAAAGAGTTATACCCTCGCATCGACCAGCGAGTAGACGGCCGGATAGCAGCCGGAGCTGCTCTCGAAGACCCGGAGTTAGCATCAGATCCCCAAAAGTGGAAATTCCACGAACATGGCCTAGCCAGGCGTCAAATTACCTGGTTCAAAAAACAGCCTGATCTTATTTGGTTTGACATCTCAGCTCATGACTGGCACACAAATGCTATCGAATCAATCTCAAACTGGTATAATAAATCTGATGCATAGACGAGTCGAAATATCCCACAAGACCATTGTCTTTATTACGGTCTTTGTCGCTTCACTTTGGTTTCTGTTTCAGATCAGAGACATCCTCTTTTTACTCTTCATCTCTTTTATTCTCATGGCGGCCCTCAATCCTTTTGTAGACAGACTAGAAAAGCTACGAGTGCCTCGCGCATTGGGCATCGTCATGATCTATCTTGTCCTCTGGGGCTTTTTGGGTGGTCTCATAGCTGGCATCATCCCAGGCTTTGTGGAGCAGACTACAAAGCTCGTCAATTTATTGCCCAGTGCTCTTTCCCAGGTAGACTTTTTCAACGAAAACCAAGCCCAGTTTAGCGAGCAGATCATAACTCGAATTGGTGCTCTTCCAGAAAACATTCTCAAGGTCATTGTGGGTCTCTTTGGCAACATCCTAGGGCTAGTCACGACACTCGTTGTCACCTTTTATCTGCTTCTTGAGAGGAAAAATCTGGACAAGTATTTTTCTATTATGTTGGGCGAAGCTCATCATCCCAAAGCCACCAGAGCCGTCAATGAGATCGAGCGCAGACTAGGAGGTTGGGTCCGAGGCGAGCTCATCTTGATGCTCATAGTCGGCATGCTCACTTACTCCGGTCTTATCGTCTTAGGTATCGACATCGCCATTCCTCTGGCCATCCTAGCCGGTCTTCTGGAGATCATCCCCAACATCGGCCCCGTAGTTTCCGCAGTCCCAGCAGTTCTTATAGGACTGTCCGTGAGTCCTCTGACCGCAGCCGCCACTGCAGCTTTATATTTCTTAGTTCAGTTCCTAGAAAACAATTTGTTAGTGCCAAATGTCATGAAAAAAGCCGTGGGTGTAAATCCTCTGGTCAGCATCATCGCCCTCATGATTGGATTTAAGCTGGCAGGCCCCCTAGGCGCCATCCTGTCCATCCCCACGGTCCTTATCATCCAGACCATCGGTCTGGAGTTCTTCTCCTTAAAACACCTCGAAAACCTCTCCGAATAGCCTTTCAAGGTATAATTGATCTGCCTGGAGATGGGCGACTAGTCTTGACGTAAGTCAGGGCAGGAAAGTCCAGACAGCAGAAAGCAGGGTGTCCAGCGTAAGCTGGAGCGGGTAACCGCCAGTCAGAGCAACAGTGACGAATCCGACTAGGTTTCGCGCAAGTGAAATCTTGACGGGGTGAAACGGGCAATCCTCCCCGCTGCAATCTCCGAATGAGTCGTTTGA
Source organism: uncultured Gammaproteobacteria bacterium (assembly GCA_964356705.1). Classification (GTDB taxonomy): domain Bacteria; phylum Patescibacteriota; class Microgenomatia; order CAZETR01; family Amesbacteraceae; genus CAYHIN01. Next base: position 6,365 of record CAYHIN010000034.1, on the reverse strand, counting down.
GGTAGCTTTCCCAAGACTCGAAGCATGAGAGCATTAGAAAGATTGTCGCTAGAAACAGAATCTGGCTTACTATTCTCCAGGCAAAAGAAATTAGTGAGTGTATAATAAACCTATGGACCTAGCAGCGATTCTGTCAGACACATCCGCCTTTAGAGGCCTAGTCTCAGTCATCTTCGGCGTCCTCATTCTCATGTTCCCCAAGGTCCTCAACTATCTGATCGCTTTTTACTTCATCATCACCGGTCTGTCCCTGGTAGGTCCCCATCTGTTCTAATCGTAGATATACTATATGCCCTTTCTATTGGATCCTACCGGTCCCGATTTTAGAAGCCGTCCCATATTATTCATAGATCTTGAGGTCACAGGTCTGGATCGTCATCAGCATGAGATTGTAGAGATCGCAGCCCTTAGAGTAGACCAGCCCGACTTCACAGTCACAAATTCTTTTTACACGAAGGTGATTCCAGAGCATATCGAGACTGCCGATCCCAAAGCTTTAAGTATCATCAACTATTCCAAAGAGGCGTGGGTAGACGCTATCCCCTTGCAGCAAGCCATAGAAGAGCTAGCCGCTTTTGCCCCCGACAGTATCCTGGCCGGCTGGTCCGTCCAGACCGAGTGGGACTTTCTGTGTGAGGCCTGCTTGCAGCTCCAGATCCCGTATTTTTTCACCCACCGACTTCTCGAGGTTTATACTCTCGCCTTTGTGCACTTTTACAAAGAGACAGATATGAAGTACATCAATCTGTCCAAAGTCAGTAAAGCTCTAGGCATTCCTCTAGATCAGCACAAACCCGACTCCGACGTCCGCGCCACGTACGAAATTTTTAAAAAACTATTTGCTCAACAGACTTGATGCAGTTTTACCTAGTTCGATCTTTTCGAGGATGTCCTCGGTATGATAGCCGATGTGATATAATACTTTCATAACAAGTTGCCAGCGACAAATTCCCAGGTTGGGAAGAGGTTGTTGCAAGACAGACTAGCTGGACCAACTGGCCTCGATACACATCGGGGCTTTTTTATTGCGACGTGTAACGTCACCTTTATCAGACAGTGACGTGAAGCGTCAAGTTCGGACGAAGTCCGACAGCAAAAAATACCCCCATTTTCACAGGATCAACTGGGTTTTTAAACAGCGCAACCTTTACTTTAAAATCTAAATCTGCGATCCGAGTCATAAATTTTTCGCGCATAAACCATCTTTCATCAGCCCAGTGAAAGGAAGATATTCTCAAGTCTTTCTCTATTTTCATAATTTCTTTATCAAACTTTTCAAGGTTGGATATCTCCACATACACAACGGCAGTAGTTGAATGTCCGCCTTGACTATGTATCCCAGACTCATCAATAAATACAATCACGAACTTATTTATCCTTTCCTACCTATTAAGTTGTCGACAGATTGTCGATAACCCATTAGCACTTCCACACTAATAATCTATACCGAACTTTACCCAAAGTCAACAACAAATAATTAAAGTATTAGAATAAGTTATGGCTTCCCAAAAAGTGCTGACTTTGAGCTCGTTGAGTAAGCGTCTAGAGAGAGAGCAGTATAAGAATAAAAAGATAGGCGTGATCACTGGCTGCTTCGATATTGTCCACCTAGGCCACATTGACCTTTTTCGTTTTGCAAAAAAACATGTGGATATATTGGTAGTAGGTTTAGAAACAGACCAAACGCTAAGAGATTCCAAAGGTATTAACCGTCCTGTTCACACTCAAAAGGACCGTTGTGAATTTATCTCAGAGATTTCCTCTACAGATTATATTTTCCCTATCAAACACACCATTTCTTATGGAGTAAACCTTGAGGAAATGCATCTTAAATATCTGGATATTTACAAAAAGACCAAGGCTACCCATATCATTACAAATACTGTTACAGACAAATACTGGAGGGGAAAGAAAGAGCGGGCGAAACGCCTTGGCATCAAATTACTAAAGCAAACCAAAGCTCGAACTATCTCGACAAGTGCGATTTTGGAAAAGGGTAAGTCGTCTTAATAACAAAACCCCGCGCGTTTTACCAGCACGGGGCCTTTGTTTGACAAAATCAGCTTATGCAGCCCCGATTTTGTACATTCCGGTTCCGCAGACAGGACACTTACCCTTCATAGCGGCCTTTCCGTTTTTCATGGTTACCTTTTGTGCAGAAGGGTCTTCTCTTTTGGTTCTACATTTTACGCAATACATTGATGCCATTCACATTCACCTCCTCTCATAATTTTTGTGCCTACTTGAGGCTAGGCCAAGAATAGATACCACGCTTGCCTTTGTCAAGTGATGTATGCCATACTGGACCGACATGTCCAAAAAATTAGTCTACATACTCGCCGGTATCGGCCTTTTTCTTTTTAGCATCGGAGTTTCATATTTGGCCTTCAGTTACGTCAAAATCCCATCACTCGCTCCAAAAAAAGTCGCAGAGATCACACCCACCCCAGGAAAAAAATCTCGTATCGATCCCTCTATACCTCGAACTGAGGTTTGTCCTCTAAACGGCGTCATGTACACCCAACAAGAGAAAGCTTTGTGGGACACCAGGCGTCCATTGGCAGTCATGATCGAGAATCACGCCGACTCTCGTCCGCTCTCCGGTCTCACTGCGGCAGACATCGTCTATGAAGCCGTCGCCGAAGGCGGCATCACTCGTCACATGGCCGTCTTTTATTGCAACGTCATGGAAAACACCATGTTTGCTCCCGTCCGCAGTGCAAGAATTTACTTTACCAAGCTAGTCCAAGAATACGACGCTCTCTACAATCACGTAGGTGGAGCTGGCAATTGTGACGATCCGACAGTCGATGAGCGCGCCAAGGCTTTATGTTTCATCAGAAAAAATAAGATCAAAGACCTTGATCAGTTTGGTCGTGCTGGTGATTTCAAGACATGTCATCGTGTCTCCAACAGGCTCGATCGTGAAGTCGCCTATGAGCACACCATGGCCTGCTTTAGTGATGAGTTGTACAAAGCCGGGGTCAAGTATGACTGGACCAATGTCGACGAAAAAGGTATTGCCTGGGACAAAAACTTCAAGTCTTGGAAGTTCAAAGACGAGGCAGTCGAAAAAGGTGCAGTTGTCGACATCAGTTTCGATTTCTGGGCAAACAAAAATGACTATTCCGTGGCCTGGAAATATGACCCCGCGACAAATTCATATCTGCGCGAGAACGGTGGTCAAAAAGTCATGGATCTAAATGTAAACGAGCAAGTCGCAGCCAAGGTCCTGATCGTTCAGTTTGTAAAAGAGACTGGTCCTCTCGATGAGCACTTCCACATGTATTACGAGATCCAAGGGACAGGCAAGACGCTAGTCTTCCAAGATGGTACCGTGACCACTGGTACCTGGTCCAAGCCCACGCTTGTGGGTCGCACCAAGTTCACAGACTCAAAAGGCAAAGAGATCGAATTCAACCGTGGCCAAGTCTGGATCGAGCTTGTTCCAGCAGACAATGTCATCAACTACATTCAGTAGGTCACACTTCTTACTCAAAAGTATTGAATTATTCCGAATATTTGGTATGTTGTTGTAAGTGTCATCCTGAGTCGCAACGAAGGATCCAGGCCTAATATGCTAAAAGATCTTTTTATCAGCAAAACCCGCGTCAAAGTTCTTGAGATCTTTTTGTCCGATCCCACTCAGATGTATCACGTCCGTGACTTGGTCAGAAAAGCAGATGAAGAGATCAACGCCGTAAGACGCGAGCTCTCGCGCATGGAAATATTGGGGCTGGTAAAAAAAGAACCCCGAGGCAACCGGCTATATTATTGGTTTAGGAAAGACTACGTCTATTATCAAGATCTTCTGAGTCTGGTCGCAAAAAACACCGGTCTAGGAGAAGCTCTTCTAAAAAACAAAAACAAAATTGGCAGACTTTCTCTCATCATGTTCTCGCGCAAGTTTTGTGAGCACAAGCCCAGAAAAAACAGCGACGAAGTGGATCTTTTAATCGTAGGAGAAGTAAACATAAATGAATTAAATCAGATAGTTCGGGTCGAAGAAGTAAAAAGAGGCCAGCCCATAAACTACACACCTATGACCGAAGAAGAGCTAAAGTTTCGGCGTACCAGAAGAGACCCATTTTTGCAGGGGATTTTGATGAACAGTCGTATTATGATTTTAGGTGACGAGGAAGATATCACTGGATGATCCAAAAAGTTTTCAAAAACGGTAACAGCTTAGCTATTACCATCCCAGCCGATTTTGCCAAGATGTTGGGTATTATTTCCGGCCAGGATGTCGAAGCAGTCGGCAGTCCCACCGAGTCCAAGCTGACTTTGGTATTCAAAAGCACATCCCAGATGCCCTTACTCGCCGAAAAATGAAAAACATAATTACCATTGTCATCATCGCGGCGGCAGCTGTAGCCGGCATTTTTTTGCCTCGGGGTGACTTTAGAGACTTTCGTTTTGGCCTCGACCTTCGTGGTGGTACCCACCTAGTTTACGAAGCCGATACCTCTTCACTAGCTGACTCGGATGTGGAGACTGCTATTTCGGCCACGAGACAAAATCTCGAGCAGCGCACAAATCTATTGGGCGTCTCAGAGGCCATCGTCCAGACGGCCAAGTCGGGAGATACCTACCGGCTGATTGTCGAGCTCCCCGGAGTTTCAGATGTGGATACGGCTCTGGCCACCATTGGTCAGACGGCCCAGTTAGAGTTTGCTCAGGTCGAAGAGGTTCCCAATCCAGATCCAAAAGCCACTCCCTCTGCCATTCTCGTCCCTACCGATCTGACTGGCCGTGATCTCAAATCTGCTTCCGTTCAGTTTGGAGGCGGGGATCAGGTCAGTGGCAGTCCGTCCGTAAGTATCGAATTCACCCCCGAGGGGACAAAGAAGTTTGCCGCTATTACCGCCAAAAATGTCGGAAAACCTCTCCCCATACTTCTTGACGGTCAAGTTATCACGGCTCCCACAGTCCAGGCCGTGATCACCGATTCCCAGGCCGTTATTTCTGGCGACTTTACCCTCGAGGATGCCAAACGTTTGTCCATTCAGCTAAATGCTGGCGCCCTCCCAGTTCCCATAAAAGTCATTGAGCAAAGAACCATCGGAGCCACTCTCGGTGAGGCCTCTATTACCAAGAGTCTCCAGGCAGGATTGATTGGACTTGTTGCCATCTTTATTTTTATGATCATAAATTATCGCCTCAAGGGATTACTCGCCTGCGTTGCTTTGTTTATTTACATCCTTATTTCTCTAAGTATCTTCAAATTAGTCCCCGTTACCCTGACTCTCGCCGGCATCGCAGGTTTTATTCTCTCCATTGGCATGGCAGTAGATGCCAACATTCTTATTTTTGAGCGCATCAAAGAAGAGCTGTCCTGGGGCAGGAGTTTATTGACCGCCATCGAGTTGGGTTTCAAGCGGGCTTGGACATCAGTGCGAGATAGCAACGCCAGTTCCCTCATCACGGCTGGTATTTTGTTTTGGTTTGGCACCGGCGCCGTTCGCGGTTTTGCCTTGACTCTTATCATCGGTATTCTAGTTTCGCTCTTCACATCTATTACCGTTACTCGCACACTTTTGCGCATCGTATATGAAAGAAATTAATTTTCTCAAATACACGAAAATTTATTTCCTAATTTCTGCGATTATTGTTATTCCCGGTCTTATCTCTCTTGGCCTTTGGGGACTGCGCCTATCCATAGACTTTACCGGTGGGACTTTGCTGGAGATCAAGACTAGTGCTTCCCAAGATATGATCCAAAAAACTGCCGAGTCACAAGAGCTATCCATCAGTTCCATCCAGACTTTAGGCGACTCTGCTTACATTCTCCGTCTCAGACAGGTCTCCTCCGAGCAAAACACTCAGTTCAAAGCCCAGTTGGCTTCTGCTTCAGCCAGTTCCGTAGAAGAGCTCCGCTTTGAGACCGTAGGTCCCACTGTGGGTGCCGAGCTTACCCAAAAAGCACTGCTGGCCATAATTCTATCTTCATTATTCATAATTCTATTTATCTCCTGGTCATTTCGAAACATTCCTCATCAGTATTCAGCTTGGAAATTTGGTATTTGTGCCATCGTCTCTTTGGTCCACGATGTGTTGGTAGTAGTTGGTCTGTTCTCGCTATTAGGTCACTTTTATCATGTAGAAGTAGACGCTCTCTTTGTGACTGCCGTCCTGACCGTTATCGGTTTTTCCGTCCACGACACCATCGTAGTTTTTGACCGCGTCCGAGAAAACCTGTCCAAGATGAAAAATCATTCCTTCGCCGATATTGTAAATTTTTCTCTCTCAGAGACTCTTGGTCGGTCCATAAACACTTCAGTCACCGTGATTATTACACTCGTATCACTACTGGTTTTTGGCGGGGACACTATCCGCTGGTTTGTCTTCGCCCTGTTGATTGGTAT
>CAYHIN010000033.1:2864-8574 GCA_964356705.1 uncultured Gammaproteobacteria bacterium | reverse complement strand
AACCACTCCGGTCCAACTTAATGGTTATGATGATCCTAATGATCCCAAACGGGCAGAATTTAGATTGTTATCTACAGAGTATGCTTGCGATCCTTCTTTGAATCTATTAATTTCCCTGCGAGCAATGTGGTTGACACTGTTGAACCAGAGAGGATTGCCTGAAAAAAAGATAGATGAGAATTATGTAAAAGCGGTGGAAAATATGGAAAGAGACCCCGATTTAATTTCATTTTTCGGTGCATCAATGCTATCTACTTTGTGCGACACAGTAGCAACATATCCCGATATTTCACGACGTAAATTGAGAGTAGGTGATCCTAAGACTGGAAAGGTGCTTGAGAAAACCGGTAGGGCATACAGTGTATCGGGTAACAGTGAAAGACTTAACCCTTTTCAGAGAATGAGACGGTATCTTATTGAGCACCTTTAGTGAGCTTTTCTAGTGTTTGTCAGTTCGTAAGGACAGTTCTTGGAGATTGTTTCGAGAAGTGATCTATGGGGCTTTGGTGATATATAATAGCTCTGATGGCAGATGGAGCTTTGAAGGTATTGTTTGTAAGTGCGGAGGTGGCACCTTATTCTACAGTCGGGGGACTGGCTCACGTGGCTTCTTTTTTGACTCGGGCGCTAAAAAAAGATGGTGTGGATGCGCGGATATTTACTCCCAAGTATGGCAGTATAAAAAGCAATCTTTTGAAAACTGATCTTTTGATCGAGGGCTTAGAAGTACCGACTGGAGAAAATGCTTCTGATAAACCAGCAAAGCTGATATGTAATGTACGGATGCTAAAGACTCCGAAGAAGTTTGATCCGGAAATCTATTTTTTGGAGAACATGGAGTACTATGAGCAGCGGGCGAATGTATATGGATATATGGATGATCATGTGCGGTTTGGCCTACTGAGTAAAGCCGTCCTGGAGTTTGTGAAGACAGGGCACTTTGTGCCGGATATCATCCATGTAAACGACTGGCATACGGGTTACCTAACAAATTATTTGAAAACAGAATATGGGCATGAGCCAAAACTGGCGGGAGTGTCTACTGTGTATTCTATCCATAATCTGTACCAGGGGATGTTTGACTTTGATCATGCTTCGGAAATGGATTTTGATGATGGTAAGGGACCTCTGGCCGGATTTTGGGATGAAAGATTTATGAAACAAAATGGCCTCAAAAGGGGAGCTATGAACGCAGATTTGGTAAATACCGTATCTCAGACCTATTCGCGGGAGCTCATGACTGAGGAATATGCACCTAGACTACATAATTTTTTTAAAGAGCTGAGGGCTAAGTTTTTTGGAGTGCTCAATGGTGTGGACTACCAAAACTTTGATCCCAAAAAAGACAAGCTGATAAAGCAGAATTTTTCTGCGAGTAGCACTAACCTTCGAGACGAAAACAAACTGGATCTACAAAGAGAGTTTAACCTCAAAGAGTCTTTGGGTATTCCAATCTTGGGAGTTGTGGGCCGGATGGGAGAGCAAAAAGGCATAGATCTGATCATGGAAACGATGGACTTTATCTTGAGTGAGACGAATGCCCAGCTGATCGCGATGGGAACGGGGGATGATAAGTACCGGGATTATTTTACGGCCCTGGAAGGCAGATTCCCCGGTCGAGTAGGAACCCACATGTTATTTGACGCGGTGTTGCCCAGAAAAATCTATGCCGGGGCGGATATGCTGCTTATTCCTAGTAAATATGAGCCAGGGGGGATCGTGGCTCTGGAGTCACTTCGATACGGCTGTGTACCGATAGTAAGAGCTACTGGCGGACTGTCTGACTCGGTAGTGGATTATGACCCAGGGGAAAATATCGGAACTGGATTTTCATTTAGGACTTATTCTGGGATGAGCTTTTTGGTAGCGGTCGTGCGGGCATTGGAAACCTATCGCAACAAGCCCGAGTGGAAAAAGATCGTAAAGCGGGCGATGAGTCAGGACTTTTCTTGGACAAAAGCTGCTGTTAAGTACGAGGAACTATATAAGAGAGCACGGGAGAATCATGGTCTGGGCTAACTTTTTGCATATCTACCAGCCCCCGACACAGACGCGGGAGATGGCGGATCGGGTGACGAAGGAAAGCTATGAAAAAATAATTGCCGGAGTAAAAGCCAATCCTACGGCAAAGCTGACTCTAAACATCAATGCAGTATTGACTGAGATGCTGGCGAAGTATGGGCACACAAATCTGATCTCGGACATCAAATACCTGCTGGAACGAGGTCAAATAGAGTTGACGGCGTCCGCTAAATATCATCCGTTACTGCCAAAGATCACCAAAGACGAGATCAGGCGACAGATAAACCTGAACGAAGAGACGAATAGAAAATATTTCGGGGAAAGCTATCGCCCGAAAGGCTTTTTCCCGCCGGAAATGGGCTATGACGCAAAAGTGGGCGAGGTAGTGGCCGAGATGGGTTACAAATGGATAATCCTGGATGAGATGGCAAATCCGACCCAGCTTTCTCGGGATACTATATTTCAGACGGAGTCTGGACTGGGCGTATTTTTTCGCGAGCGGGGGATGAGCTTTAGGATATTGTCTGCCCAACTGGGGACGGCGGCTGGAGTAACCTCCCAGCTGGGAGAAGAAGTAAAGAAAGATGAATATCTACTGACGGCTATGGATGGAGAGACATTTGGGCATCATAGACTAGGTCTGGAGGAGCTGCTACTGGAGATGTATAGAAATTCTGAGCTGCCGACGGTGTGCATGAGCGAACTGTATGACAAGTTTTCCAAAAGGCAGACTGTGATACCAAGAGCCTCTACTTGGGCTCTCATGCCGCAGGATCTGGCTCGCAATACGCCGTTTTCGAGATGGGATGATCCGGGAAATGAGATCCATGTGGCGCAGTGGGAACTCGCAAATCTGGCTATGAGACTGTCTGCTCTGGAGGAAGATGCCGAGAAAAAGCATTTTGATGTGGCGATCCACTCCGACCAGTTTTGGTGGGCGTCGGCAAAGCCTTGGTGGAGTCTCGAGATGATCGAGCGGGGGGCGTATGAGCTAATGGGGGCGATCAGGCAATTTAAAAACGCGACAACCGATGACCGAAATCACGCGGAAGCACTATACCTGAAAATTATTACGACCGGGTTTGAGTGGCAGAGGAGCGGGAAAGTGGCAGACTTGTCTCGCCGGGAAGACGAGGAGATAAAGGAAATGATGGATGTGGATAGGCCATTTGTGTCCAAAATAGAATATGATCAGATGATCGCGACTTTGAGAAAACAGATGAAAGGCGCGGCCGCTGATGAAGAATACGCCAGAGCCGAGCAGCTAAAAAAACGCATTATTGAATTGACGGGCGATAGGGACAATAATACGAGAAACCATGACCTCGATATCGCCATCAACCAGTAGTGATTCGGAAAGACCAGTCGCATACTTTTGTGCTGAGTATGCATTGGATTCGAATCTGCCAATTTATGCCGGAGGATTGGGCATACTCGCTGGTGACTACATAAGAGAAGTGAATGATCAGGGGCTGAATGTAGTGGGAGTGGGGATATATTATCGAGATCAAAACTATTATCGCCCCGACGTGGTAAAAGACGCGGGTGGAAGTAGACTTTTGATAACAGTTCCGATTCAGGATAGACAGGTATGGTGTCAGATCATGAGAGTGGTGATCGGAAACGTGCCGGTTTATCTTTTGGACAGTGATGTCGGAGAAAATATACCAACAGATCGAATGGTTACTCACAAACTGTACGTTTCCGATAAGGAAGTGCGATTTAAACAAGAAATTATTTTGGGTATTGGGGGACTAAGAGCACTGGAGGCGATGGGGATCCATCCTATGATGTATCACTTGAACGAAGGCCATTCGGCACTTTTGACTTTGGAGCTGGTTCGGCATGAGATGGTCGAGAAAAAAATCGGTTTTGAGGAGGCCGTCAAGCGGGTGCGACAGGGGGTAGTGTTTTCTAACCATACGTTAGTGGCGGCTGGACAAGAGATATATAGTGACGATCTGGTATCGTTAATGTTAGCCGGATATGCGACAGAGGCGGGGTTGCCTGTATCTGATATTGTCAAACTGGGACAAGTGCAAGAGACCAGTATTTTTTCGATGACGATGCTATCGCTGCGGATGTGTGAGCGGGTGAATGCAGTGAGTAAACTTCATGCTCAAAAAGCTCTAGAAGTATGGAAGGGCCATCCTATGGAGACCGTGACCAATGGTATTCACATCCCGACTTGGGACCAGGTGAAAGGGGAAAATCTGTGGGAAGCGCATCAAAGAAACAAGCAGAGATTGTTGGACCATATAGTCGACCAAGCTGGGGCTAAATGGAGTCCTGATACGCTACTTTTGGGGTGGGCCAGACGATTTGTGGAGTACAAAAGACCGTTGGCACTCTTTGAAGACTTGGAGAGATTTGTGACAATGGCAAGCAGTGCAGACAGGCCGGTGCGAGTGGTAATGGCAGGTGAGCCGCATGAGAGTGATGAGGCGGGACGAGTGATGATAGATAGATTGAAAGAGATGATAAAGACAAAGTTGAATGGATTGGTCGTGTATCTGCCGGGGTATAACTTTGAGATGGGCAAGCTTCTGACTGCGGGGTGTGATGTGTGGCTGAATACGCCCATTGTGGGTTTTGAAGCTTGTGGAACAAGTGGGATGAAAGCCGCTCTCAATGGTAATTTGCCGTGCTCGACTCTGGACGGCTGGGTGGCGGAAGTGGAAATGTACAAAGTAGGGTGGCTCGTCAACTCTGATAATGTAGGACAAGATCTACTCTCTGTCCTGGAGCGGGATATCGCGCCTTTGTATTATGACCAAAGAGAAGAATGGAAGACTCTGATGGGTAACGCACGTCAAATGACTCTAAATCAGTTTTCCGCCACCAGAATGGTGAAGGATTATCTGTATAAGCTGTATTTGCCGAAGACTACGACCTAAATCTTTTCCAACTTTTGTCTATTCGGGTGCGGTGGATTTTTTGTAACTGTCTTTCGGAAGATAGCCAGGTGGAATATGAGCCGGGATAACTTTCTCGTCTTTTTGCAAAGAGTTTTATCCAAACTTGGGGAGGGGTGAATTTTGCCAAGGGATTGTGGACAAAGTTCCAGACTATGAAGTCGCGGTATTTGGGAATGAGCGGGATTGGGATAAGAGGGGTCTTAAGCTTGTGAATACGAAGTAAGCAACTTCTGATCTGAGGTCTGGGATGGAAATCGGTTGGGGAGAAATGATGAATGATCTTGAGAGAAAATAGGGGGTAAAAGAGGATGGCAAGCATGGAGTTGTGATGTGGAGAGGTCGTAAACTTGGCTGCGGCCTCGTTTTGAATAACTAGATAAGAGTCGGTGGGAGGGTTGGGAGAGAGAAAAAGCTTTTTTATGATCTCGCCTGTGATATTGAAAGGAATATTGGAAAAGACTTTGTAGGGCTTTTGGGGCAGAGTAAACTGAAGGAAATCTTGGTGGATGAGAGTCAACTTGGGGCGAGAAGGGATCCTTAAGCTGGGATCGATCTCTATTGCGGTGACGTGGCCTGCGATCTTGAGTAGTTCGTGGGTGATGATGCCACGGCCAGGGCCAATCTCGAGGACGGAGTCACTTGGGGCAAGAGAAGAACCTCGGACGAGCTTGCTGACTAGCTCCCGATCGTGAAGAAAGTTCTGTGAGTGCGTCCAACGCCTGCGATACTGCATAGCGGCGGACGGTGGTGATAACAGTGACCATATCTGG
>CAYHIN010000033.1:0-2764 GCA_964356705.1 uncultured Gammaproteobacteria bacterium | reverse complement strand
ATGGCGTTGGGGAGATCTCTTCCGGGGCCGAGCTTGTAGCCGCCACTGTAGAGGGCGGTGGAGCCGCCGTCGTCGAGGTTGAGGGCATTTTCCATACCCATAGCCTTGAGGACTCTGGCTGCTTCGGCAGTGGTCGCAGAGTGGACGACGCCAATATAGACCGTATTGCCCTTGTTACTCACAAAACTGCGATTGCCTTTTGAACCCTGTTTTGGATCTGAATTGCCGCCAAAGTTGACACTACTATTGAAGACCAAGAGAGGATAGTTGGATAGCATGCCGTCGATACCAGTGTCGCGGCCCCACTGGGAGACGGTACTGACAAAGCGAATGTAGCCACTGCCAAAGATGACGCCGGGGTTACTGCTGTATACATTGTTATCAGAGTTGAAATAGACTTTGTTTTTGTTCATGACCAGCAAATCAAAAGAATTGGTCTTGCTAGCACAATCGGGATAGGTAGAGGGACAAAAATATGAGCCGTTGATGCCGGCAAACGCGCCACTGCGGGAGACATAAGTGGCAAGAGGAAGAACTGGGCAGTTGTTGCTACATGAGCCGTCCGAGGCGGTGTCCACAATGACTTTGGTACTACCTAGATCTGCCGAAACGATACTGACGACAAAGTTGCCTGCGTCAGATGACACAGTCTGGCGGCTGTATCCTGAGCCTGGGGGAGTGTTGTTGGCTGGAGCATTGGCAACTACGGGAGCGATGGCGGCTGTGACCTTGCCTTTTTCGGTGGCGATGTCTTTTGTGAGAGTATCGATCTTGGCACTGGCTGAAGAGTAGTTTTCTTTGGTGAGCAAATCCACGATTTCGGCATATGCGTTATCGAACTTGAGAGTATTTTTAGAGGTGTTCTTCGAAAGGACTTTTAAGTCTAATAAGTCGTCATAGGCCGTGATAGATCTTTTATAAGTAGACTTAATCTGATTGATAGTGTCTGACAGCTCTTTGTTTTTGGCCCTTTGGTCTTCTGATTCGAGAGTTGTGATTTCCCCTTGGAGGAGAGCTGCAAGAGCTGATTGGGAAGCAATAGTCTCGGTTAGCGTCTGGTTTTGGGATTTTTCCGACTGGACCTTGGTGTAGAAGTCATACACAAAGAAGGTGAGAATAAGGATGGGAATGGCGGGGAGGAGATGGATATGAAACTTGGGCAGATTCACAGAATATATTATATATGGTGTTGATTAAAATCTACTAAGAAAGAATCGACGGGAGTTTTTGATGTGGGATCCCAGTTGTAGTTGACTGTTATTTCTGATCCTGTTTGGATGGGTATGATAGCTTTGTAGACTAAAAACTTGTTTTTGAAATCAAAGACGTATTTGGCGTTTGGGGTATATGAGTGATTGATGAGGCTGCCGTAGCCTAGGACTATGGCGTGGTGGGTGGAGGTCCACTCGTAATAATATTTTTTGAGAACGGTATTCATGAGAGCTGGCCATTCTGATTTGGGGATGAGAATAACTGGGCATTTTTCCACGATATCACCGGTTTTGAAGCCGTAAGTGGCTATGATGCCGCGGATGCCGAGCGTGGGGGAGATGCCGACGGTGAAGTTCATGGCCTGTGGTTGTGAACTAGCCTGAAGACGAGGGTTGTGGCCGAGGAGAAGTAAGGAAAATAGAGACCGACCAGAATAAGGGACATAAATAAATTGTAGCATTACTATAATTTTGCAGGGGTGGAACTAGGTGTAAGATACGCTATGGTTGGTGTCGAGGATAGTCTTAATGGGCGGATAAACATGGCGGCGTGGAGAAGTAAGCAGGCGGGTGTCGATGTAACCAGACTGATGGGTCGATGTGTTGTGAATCCAGCCGGAATAGGGGAGCCGGATTGGGGAAACTTGGTGGCGGGAGAAATTTGTGACGATGGATTTCCATTTAATCGGGAGACGGTGGTGTGGAGTGCGAACGAGGAGATACCATTGGAAGATCCACGAGTAGTGGAGATTGATGGGGTATTGGTGTGCGGGCTGACTGCTCTGGTAAGGTCAGCGGGCGAGAAGTCTTTCGGAGCGTATCCGGCCATGGCAAGGTTGGAGGAGGATGGAGATCGGATTACTATATGTGATTTGCAGGTGTTTGAAGGGTTGGGTCGGGGCAAGAATACGACCCCGGTGGGGGGAGATCTGTTTATGTATAGGCGGAATGAAGATGCTCACGCACTTACCATGGTGCGGCATCAGGGTGGTCTGGCCCAGGTGGAAGGAGAAGTACCGTTTGTTGCTATACCTGCCTGGGGGGAACACAGAATGGGGACTGGTATGCCACCTATTTGGAGCGAAGATGGGTCGTGGGCGACTATGGTGGTACATGGTATGACTTATGATCCAGGGCGCTGCTACTACACATATAGTATTGGGAGGGGTTTTTTGGAGAGGAATGGAGCGGGATGGCAAGTGAGAGTTTGTCCTGATGCCCTATTTAGAGGAGAAGATTTTAAAGGATGGGATCAGCTTCATCCTGAGTTACGATTGGCTATATACAATACAGGGGGAGTGGTAATGGGATCTATCCTAAGATTATTTCTGAATGTAGGAGACCGATGCACCATCGTCCGAGACGCACCACTGGAAGAAATGTGGAAAAAATGGTGAGGGAAAATCTTATTTTGTCTTAATCAGATCGTGGTGGTCGACTATGAGCTCGCCTATGATGGCAAAGGGGATGGTCACTAGGACTACGATGCCTACAACGTGCCAGGAGATGGGCTCGCGGGTGACGAAGTAGACGGCGATGAGATCCTCGGTTAC
>CAYHIN010000032.1:0-8704 GCA_964356705.1 uncultured Gammaproteobacteria bacterium | reverse complement strand
AAAGAAATGTACCCAGGACGCCAATATGGGCAAGAGATTTCATATTTTCTGGAGCGGGTGAGGAGAATCGAACTCCCGTAACCAACTTGGCAAGCTGGTGTTCTACCATTGAACTACACCCGCAGATGTGTGCCGAGAGCAGGACTCGAACCTGCATGACTTGTTCTTCAGACAAGCGCCTTGACCATCTTGGCTATCTCGGCGTAAATTATCTATCTCATATTATATAATATGACTAACTCGGGCGAGTGGTGAAACTGGTAGACGCGCTAGCTACAGGTGCTAGTGACCTTAATCGGTCGTGGAGGTTCGAGTCCTCTCTCGCCCACCAAGCTATATAATTAGCTTATGCCGGGGTGTTGAAACTGGTAGACAAGCATGCTTGAGGTGCATGTGCCCGTGAAAAGGCGTGCAGGTTCGAGTCCTGTTCCCGGCACACTGGTCGCTTAGCTCAGCTGGTAGAGCGTCTCATTTACACTGAGAAAGTCAGGGGTTCGAGTCCCTTAGCGACCACAGATGATTCTGTTTTTGGATTTTGATAGAACGTTATTTAATAATGAGAGGTTTTATAATGCTTTGGAGTTTGGGTTGATATTTTCAGAAAAAGCGGTAGTCGTAGATAATTTGGGTGAATATTTATATGAAGACACAATCGATTTTTTAAAAAAGAGAAAAAGCCTAGGGGATAAATTAGTTTTGGTAACTAGAGGAAATTTGATCGTACAAAAGACTAAGGCTGAAAAGACTTCCGTGTTGGGTCTTGTAGATCATGATATATATGTTGAGAAGCCTAAATCAAAAGGGGAGGCCATAAGCGAATACATTCAGGAATCAGAACTGGATAGTGAGAAGATGGTGTTTGTTGATGACACGATAGCTGAGTTGGAGGATGTAATGAATACTTGTAACAACGTTAGTGTGATTCGGATGAGAAGGAGATCTGCACGGAACGCTGGACAAGAAGCCCTGCACTTGACTGAGGTGGCTAATTTTGAGGAGTTGGATAGGATTTTGTGAGATAATTGATAGGTAGCCGAGGTGGCGGAATGGTAGACGCAGGGGCCTTAAGAGCCCCCAGCTTTAAACGGCTGTAAGGGTTCGAGTCCCTTCCTCGGCACAAACTTGGTAAAATGGGATATGGACGGGGTGTAGTTCATCGGTAGAACGCTCGCTTTGGGAGCGAGAAGCAGTGGGTTCAATTCCCTCCACCCCGACTAGGTTTTTTGGTGTATAAATAGATTTAGATGAAAAAGACCTTGACTTCTTTTGTACTTGTGGCTGCTTTGCTTCCTGTAATACTTTTTGGAGCTGTGATGCGAGAAAAGCTGTCGTTTTCTGCTTCAGCAGATGCGAATCCTGTCTTGAGAATTTGGTTTGAGCCGGCGGCGCTAATCCTTTCACCAGGACAGTCGATATCTGTAAAAATGATGATGGAATCCGATGCAGAGCAGAGACTGGTTGGAAGTGTTCACGTGCCCTTGATTGTATCCGGAGATGTGCAGATCGATCCTTCTAAAATAGAGTTTCAGAAGCCGTTCTTGGGAAGAACTGAAGTAGGAAATGTAAGAGTCACATCTCTGGGTGGGTCAGGTGAAGTGCGTGTGGATAAGGAAAATGTCCAGGTATTGCCGCCTGATTTTTTGTTATCGCCTGCAGTTTTGAAAATAACTGAAAGATAATTTGACTTATGTTTCGACGTCCTGCCCTGACGATTATTGAGATGATTTTGGTAATTGCTTTGCTTGCAATTTTGCTCGTACCCTCTGTTATGGGAATTGGTGCCTATCGACAAAAGCAGGCTTTGAATGCGAGTGCAGAGATCTTGACGACTGTGCTCTCTCGGGCACACATCTATTCTCGGGAAGCGAAAGAGCAGAAACAATGGGGAGTACGTTTTAAAGATAATCGTAGCTATGAAATGATATCTGGCGCTCCGGGAGCGGCAGTTCCCTATTTTGAATTTGAACTAACTTCTCCGAGTCAGTTTACACAGGGACCGTTTGAGATATGGTTTTTGGTAGATACGGGGGAAGTGGACCATCCTGAGACCATTACATTGGGTGTACCACGAGGAGACGCCCTGCAAGTAATTGTTAATAAAGCTGGGTCGGCGGAGATAAAAAATGAGAAATAGATTGGGTTTTTCGGTGGTAGAAATCATTGTTTCAGTGGCAGTAATTTCTGTTGTTTCCTCGACACTGTTGCCTACCATTGGATGGCTCGTGACGAAGTCGCAAGTAAGTAAAACTAGTCAGCAGGGAGGGGTACTACTAATGGAGGGAATAGAGGTGGCATATAATGTATTACAATCTGATTGGATGATCGGTCCTGGTGTGTATCACCCTGCGGTGGGTGTGGATGTGGATGAGCGACCAATTTGGAATTTGGTGAGCGGTGGTGAGGATAATTTGGAGGCTAAGTTTGGAAGAGAGATTAGTATTTTAGATATCTGCCGGGATGTAGATACGGGGGCTGAGCTGTCATGCGATCTGGGTGGAGAAGTAGATGTCAATAGTAAGAGAGTTACGACGGTTGTTCTCTGGCGAGAATCCGGTAAAACCAAACGATTGGAAGCATCATTGTTAATTGCTAACCTGGGTCCATGAGAAAAGGTCTAAGTTTATTGGAAATCTTGATCTCTGTAGGTTTGGCGTCGACTGTTTTTTTGATTGTGAGCTCGATGCTTATCACTTTCTACAACTCTGACAGCCGGTCAAAGAGACTTGAGGTGTTTGAAAAATCCAAAAACGATTTGATACTTTTGTTGTCCAACTCTGTCAGATGGGCCGAGGTGGTACTCATAAGTGAAAACGATTTGATTGTGGATGGACATACTTTTGCACTAAGATCTGATGGAAGACTCTATAAGGATGACGACGTTTTGACCCCCGAGGGATTACGTATAACTAAGTTTGAGATCCAGGATTATTCGGGAATTCCGGGTTATCCATCGATACTGGTAGATATATCAATGGAAGATAAGGACAACGTATTGAGAATGGATACACTGAAGTTAATTGTGAGTGTGCGTAAGGCAACTTCGATCATATCGCCATGAAAAAAGGTATTGCTACATTGATCTCGGTTTTTTTGGTTGCAATGGTGGGGGTCTTTGTGGTTACTGCGTGGCAGTCGAGGTTGTTGTTGTCTGTACATAGATCGCAAGCTCTGGTGGATGTGTTGGTAGCAGGATATACGGCCGAAAGTAGGATTAATGATCTCTTGGCTAAGTTTTTGGGAGGTTATCCGTCGGCATTTGTGTTTCCATTTGAAACCAATGAGATTTTGTCTGATGGCACTGAGTTGGATACTATTGGCACGCAAGAGGGTAACGTATACACTATGGATGTAATTACCCGAAGACAGTTCGCATCAACGAGTTTGCGACTGGTTCGCGAGGCACAGGTATCTTCAAAATCTTTATATGATCAGGTAGATATGGTTTTGAACATTGATTGTACTGGAAGTATGAATACGAGAGCAGACGCAAGCTGCAGCGGGACGTCTTGTACTACCAGGTTGCACGAAGCGCGGGTAGCGGCATTGGCTTTTGTAGATGAGGTGGAGAGTTTTAATGCCTCTGGTGAATTACCACTTTTACGGTTAGGTTTGTCTACATTTGGTATTACTAATAAATGGATAATGCAACCTACCCAGGACTTGGTTTTATTGAGATCAAAGATTATAAATCAATTTAGAGATAGGCAACAGGATAGTGAAGCTTGTGCGGCGCCTCTCAACTCTGGAGGTACGAATGTGGGCGGGAGTTTGGAGTTTCTCCACAATTTTTTTGCGACTAACTATCCCGTGCCGGACGATCGGTTAAAGAAAATCGAGATTGTAATTACAGATGGTGAACCAAATACAAATAACCTAAATTCGAATGGTGTCGCTATGAATTATTGCGGAGCTTTGGCTGGCTGCAATTTTAATAATCCCTGTGTTGCCAGTGCACATACTTATTCGGCTTGTAATTTGGGTCGGACGGATGTCGTCGTATCGGAAATAAACAAGTATGGTTTGCGTGACCCCAACGTGGATGCTTATCTAGTGACCATATCGACACAAGTCCCCCGGTCGACAAAAGATATGTTAGAAAAGTACGCAACGCATTTTTATGATGCAGTGAATGCGACTGATTTGGCAGATATTCTTCAGACATTGTTTGGTGATATCTTGAGTGATTATTCTTCGATATCGTTTGGAAGGTTGAGACCAACGCCATAAGTGTGTAGAATGTGTCTCTGTGGATCGAAGAATTGTGATTGGTGTAATCGTTGGTTGTGTATTATTTTTGGGAGGTGGGCTTTTTTTGGCGGGGAGAAATAAGCCGGCAACGCCTGGGGTTGCAAACTTGGAGTTGCTTGCCGTTACTGGCAAAGACGTGGTTAAAGGTCCTGCAAATGCGTCGGTAACTTTGATCGAATATGCGGATTTTCAATGCCCTTCTTGTGCCTCTTACTATCCTATTGTCAAGCAGTTGTTAGATGATTATCCTACCCAGCTGCGTTTTGTGTATAGACATTTTCCCCTAACCTCGATCCACGCAAACGCTTGGTCAGCGGCCACTTTTTCTCAGACCGCTTCTTTGCAGAATAAGTTTTGGGAAGTGTACGCACAGCTATATGAAAATCAGAGTGTCTGGAGCAAGGCAAAAAATACAGATGAAGAGTTTGCAAAATATGCCAAAATTGCTGGAGTAGACTGGGAAAAAACAAAGTCAGACATATATTCTGCTGATGTTATTGACGCAGTTCGAGCTCAGCAAAAAAGCGGAGAAGACTTGGGTGTAAGTGGTACCCCAACTTTTTTTGTGAATGGAGAAAAAATAGTTATTCCTGGTGGACTAGAACAGTTTAAGAAAATAATTGAGGGAGAACTTGCTAAGACTCAAACTAGCGAAAAAGTACACTGGCATGTTGATTTGGCCGTGTTTTCTGACGATGGGAAGCTGTTGGATTATTCAGACAATAAATTCATGGAGAAACATGTGGATATTCATTTCCATGATGGGAATGGGAAGATCGTCCATGTCCACAAGAAAGGTGCGACTTTGGGCCAACTGTTTACGTCTTTGGGGGAAAGTATCCCAACCCAGTTGGAGTGGGTAGTGAATGGTAAGAGAATGACCGGCAGACCAGAGGAGTATGCAATTTCCGATCTGGATAGAGTCGTAATCGGTACGAATAAACTGTCTGATGCTCAAATGAAACAAGTTGAGGACAAAGCGTGTATTTACTCGGAAGCTTGTCCAGAGCGCGGGAAACCACCTATTGAAAAGTGTGTGGGGGGATTGGGAACAGACTGTGTGACGAAAGATGAATAATTTTACAGAACCGCCGTTTTCGGGAGAGTATGAAGACTTTTGGCAAGATGGTATGTATGTATGCAAAAGATGTGACACGCCCCTGTATAGGTCGCAAGATAAATTCAATGCTTTTTGCGGCTGGCCCAGCTTTGATGACGAAATTTCCGGCGCTGTCAAAAGAACTATAGATGCTGACGGCTCAAGAACTGAAATAACCTGCGCCAACTGTGGAGCACATCTGGGTCACGTGTTTTTGAGCGAAGAATTGACTCTCAAGAATGTGAGACATTGTGTGAATTCGATATCAATGAAATTCATTAGTCATCCTGAACGTCAGTGAAGGATCCAGGAACGCTGGATTCTTCGTTTCGCTCAGAATGACAAATAAGGTATGAAATCACAAACAATTTATCTGGGAGCCGGGTGTTTTTGGTGTACGGAAGCGATATTTGCAAGCTTGCGAGGGGTCACGAGTGTGTTGCCTGGCTACATGGGTGGGTCAGTCCCTCACCCGACTTATGAACAGGTATGTAAAGAAAACACCGGACATGTGGAAGTGGCCAAAATAGATTTTGACCCTGATACCATTAAGTTAGAAAAAATACTGGAGGTATTTTTTGTGGTGCACGATCCCACGAGTTTAAACAAACAGGGTGCTGATGAGGGGACGCAGTACAAGTCGGTGATATTTTTTAATGATCAGTCTCAACAAGATGTGGCGCTAATTATGATTGGAAAACTACAGCAAGAAGGGATAAATGTAGTAACGACAGTTGAGCCTGCGACTGAGTTTTTTGAAGCTGAGGATTATCACAAGAAGTATTACGAAAGCCACAAGGACGCGATGTATTGCCAGACGGTAATTGAACCAAAATTAGTGAAGCTCAGACAGAAGTTTGGTGACTCTTTTATTGCTTAGTTATCTATTAACTCATCAGGAATAAAGGGAGGAATAGTGGTGTGATCTTCACAGCTAATTGCTACGACGAGCTCTACGGAAGTTTTGTCATCTGTAACACTGGGCTGAATTGCGATTAGGTCATTTGGAGATAAATTGAACTTTTCTACGACTATTCTTCCGTCTTTAAGGAATTTTGGTGGAAAAACGTTCGAGGAGGGCCTGATAGTTATACTTCCGTCGTCTTGGTATAAAAGGAGGTTTGCTCCAGAATTGTTTGCCCCGACAACAAGAGTTTGATCGTTTAGTAACGTAAATATGCTAGCGGCTACGATGATTCCATCGATGGTAAGAGTGTCGTTTGCTTTACATTTTTGATCTACTACTCCGTAGGCGTCGACAGGAGGTGCAGCGCAAGCAGCTACTAAGGAGAATGCCCCAATTATTCTGAATGTGTTGACTAACCTGTCAAATCTATTCATGTTCCGTGTATTAAGTCTTTTTATTGCTTTTTTCAACTAGAAGAAAGACTCTTTGGGGAAAGTGGCTATTTAACTTAACGGATTTCGGTATCTTTGGTAAAATAAGGATTGTTGCGGGATTAGTTAATCGGTATAACTTCACTTTTCCAAAGTGAAATGAGGGGTTCGACTCCCCTATCCCGCTCAAGACTCTATGGAAACGAATTTTATTTGTCCGCATTGTAACAAGCAGGTCGAAATATCTGATGCTGTAATGCATCAGGTGAGAGAGAGTGTAAAAACGTCGGAAGTCCAAAAATATAAAGATGAATACGAAAAAAGACTCAAAGAATCAAACGAGCAGATGGCAGAGCTACTTAAACAGATGAGAGAGATGAAAAAAAGAGAGTCGGAAATCGAGATAGAGATGCAAAAAAAATTGATGGCAGAGGAAGAAAAGATCAGAGTAGAAACTACGAAAAAAGCCGAAGAAGCTCAACATCTAAAGACTCTCGAGATGCAAAAGCAGTTAGCTGATGCACTCAAGGTAAATGAAGAGCTAAAGCACAAATTACAGCAGGGTTCGCAACAAAACCAGGGTGAGGTCATGGAGCTAGAACTGGAAAGATTATTACGGCAGGAGTTTCCCAATGACGTGATCGCCCCGGTGAGTAAAGGAGTAAGAGGGGCGGACCTGATACAAGAAGTATGGGATAAGACAGGAACTAAATCGGGAGTAATTCTGTGGGAGATCAAGAATGCTAAATGGTCGGACTCCTGGATCGCCAAGCTCAAAGAGGACCAAAGACAACTGAAAGCCGAGATCGCAGTAGTCGTGAGTGAAAATCTGCCCTCTGATATCAAGTGTGCGGTTTTTCGAGACCAGGTATGGATATGTGGACGAGAATTTGCAATCGGGATGGCCATGGCCTTGCGAGCCAACCTGATCCAAGCCCACTATATAAAGAGGTCGGTGGCGGGAAAAAACGAAAAGATGGAAGTGCTCTATAATTATTTATCCGGGGTGGAATTTACACAGCGCATTGAGGCCATTGTCGAAGCTTTTGATGTGATGCGGGAAGAAATAGAAAAAGAGAAACGCTGGTTTGCAGCTAAGTGGACGAAACAGGAAAAGTCTCTAAGGGCGGTCATTGATCACACGCATGGGATGCATGGAGATCTGGCTGGCATCATGGGAGCCTCCTTGCCTGAGCTCAAAAGCCTAGGAGAGGGGTAAGTTGTGTGCGCCTAGCAAGAATTGAACTCGCATCAACTGTTCCGAAGACAGTTGCTCTATCCGTTGAGCTATAGGCGCAACAAATGTATTTTAGCCTTTTTGGGCAAGGATGGCCATGAAGAGTGGAAATTCACTTCTGGCCCGGTTCTCCATCTTGGCTTTTTTGCCTACACTGGCCTTGTCTGAAGCCCACTCCTCGACTGAGGTAACTTTGAGACCGGCTGACTTTAGCCAGTGGGTATAGTCAGAAATGGGGTGATGAAAGGACCAGGTGACGCCTGAGTCTGGTTGGCCAGGATGAGTGGTAACCGGAATTTTGAGAGGCGAGAGATATCTGTCGATACGGCGATACTCAGTCTTGTTGCCCTCGTCTATCTGCCAACTGGATTGCCTGGGGATCCTGAAAGCTGGATGATTGAGAATAATAGCCATGACTCCACCTGACCTGATCCGCTTGCCAGCCTCTAATATGGCCGCACTCCCCTGCTCCATGTTTTGCAGCGAGAGGACAAAAACTGCGTGGGTAAAGTCAGAGTCAGGAAAGGGATAGCTTTTGGTGGCATCTGCTACAAAATACTTTTTATTGGGTCCTGCTGGAGCCTGGCTGATAAGCGATGAAGCTGAATCTAGGCCAAAGTAGGTGGCTCCTGTGGGTAATTGGCTGACAAAAACGCCATTGCCACAGCCCACGTCTAAGACCTTGGAAGTGGGTTTTAGGTCTAAAAGAGGCAAAAGCTTGGGAAAGAGCACTTCTTGGTGAAAATGGTGTCCCGACTCCCCTACTATCTTGCCGTACCAGC
>CAYHIN010000031.1:0-9538 GCA_964356705.1 uncultured Gammaproteobacteria bacterium | reverse complement strand
TCCGGTGTGTTCGACTGGAGGACCTGTGACTACCCCGCTTCGGATGTTTAGATATTTAGGTCCCACTGCTGCGCCGGTCTATACACAGGATTCATTGGCCGCTGGCAATCACACGATGGCAATTTCGAGCACTGGATCTACTGATGTGGTGTGGGTGGGGATGAAAGATGCCTCGGGAAATTCTTTTCAGACTACATCGATTACACCAGCTGACCCTGACGTCAGCTTTGGCCAGGATTTTAGTCCCGCCGTGTGGACTGCCCAGTGGAATAGAGCCAATTTGCCAGCGGGCAGTTATACCGTGAATGTAAATGTGGTACCAGTAGCTCCCAGCGCGCCTACGGCCGACAGTAACTCTCTGAACACGAACCAGGTGACTCTAGTGTGGTCACCGCCTTTGGATTGGGGATTTGCATGTAATAGCAATAATACTTATAAGGTCTTTATGAGTCCGGAGAGTGCGGGATACTCGGGATATCCTGACAACTGTACGGCTGTTTCTTGCACTGGGGCACCACTGACCACGACTGCCTCGACATCGACTACACAGACGATAACTTTGGGCCAGAGGTATTGTTGGGCCGTGGTGGCAAACAACGGGTCAATGGATAGCGTGCCGAGTAATTTCCGCTGTTTTGATACGTCTGCCATATCATCTCCATGGTGGCAGGCTGTAACTGGAGATGCGGTAGCTGCAGCTGGACAAGCAAACTCGAAGTTGCCAGGAGGTGAATACCTGGTTGAGATTTTGGCTTCGGGTAAGCCTGGAATGGTATTTGCTGACAGCCTAGGGACAGACCTGAATGCTGCCAATAATATTAGTGTTAGTGATTGGTGGTCGGATTTAACTGGTTACAACTGGTCAGCAGTTTTGGCAAAGCCTGAAAATACCTATGAGGCCATGCGAAATAGAGTTTTACTTTTGGGTAATCCACCCGTGAGTGGTTCTCCGATCCAGTTGTGGACGGGTGGGTCTGCGGTGACAGTGGGAGGACAGCAATTTTATCTCTACCGGGCTAATACGCCGGTGACAGTATCCGGCTTGAGTAATAATGGCCGGAAAGTGATATTGATTGTGGATGGGTCAGGGACAACGACTCTGAATGCTAACATCACGTTTTCTGCTTCTGGTTTTGGCTTGATCTTGGCTCAGGGGAATATTGTTTTGAACAGTGCAGTGACTGCTCTACAAGGAATATATTTTGCTGGAAACACATTTGATACCGGGGCTGCTGCTAACACTCTAACGGTTGATGGAACTGTAGTGGGGATGGGGGGTGTGAGCTTGCAAAGGACTGGTGGTGGGGCTGGGCCGTCTGAATTGTTTAACTTCCGACCGGACTTTACTATGATATTGAATCAGCTGGGACTGAGAAGAAAGATCGTACAGGAGCTGGTGAACCCGTAAAATGTATAACGTATAAAGTATCATGTATAAAGTATGCCAATTCGTAGTTTCACTGAACTGAATGCTTGGAAAGAAGGTCACAAATTGGTTTTATCAATTTATAAAGTTACAAAAACTTTTCCGACCGATGAGCGTTTTGGTTTGATTGATCAGCTGCGAAGGGCTGCGATTTCGGTTACATCGGGGATAGCTGAAGGATTTTCGAGAAATACTGCCCGTGACAAAGGTCAGTTTTTCTATATTGCATTGGGTTCTTTAACAGAGATTCAAAATCAGTTACTTGCTGCGAGAGATTTGGGATATATTGATACTCTGAAATTTCGAGAGGTTGCGGATTTGACTGTGACGGTTCACAAGTTGATAAACGGGTTGCAAAAATCCGCGATGACAAAAATACATAATACGTAATACTTGATACTTTATACAGATTGCGTTGAATTAGAACCCGAGGGTTTCGGGGACAAAGATCAAGTGGATGCGGCCTGGCTTGATCTCGCGATCAAAAATGACAAGCTTTGAGACATGACTGCCTGTGGTAATGCCGTAAGCGGTATTTGCACGGGCGGATTCTTTGGATAGGACATCTGTATAAATGCGGTCAAGGGCGGCTTTTTGGTCGGGGACGATTTTTTGGGTGCCGACGACCCAGATTACATGTGCTGCCCCGTAAAGATAAGCAGGTAGCTGACTGCCGGTATTTGAAGCGACAAAGATCTGACCCTCTTCGGATACGGCATGCACAGAACCTACGGCGTAGTCTGGAGCTGTGCCTAATTGTCTTCTTTGCTTGGCAGCTTCTTTTGGTAACGCAGATATCTGGTCTCTGACTGACACATAGGGAGCCTTGTTGAGAAGATCGGCAAGGCCTATGGTGTCCAAAGTCACACTGGTCATGGTCATGACTTCAGAACCAGCTGGAATCAGTTCTTTGACTCGATTTACCGCCGTTGTGCTGTCCGGTGCGAGTTCCGCTGTAAATCCATTTTTTGATAATGACTCAATTGTTTTTTGAATATTCATTGTAGTGAAAATTGTTCATCGTGAATTCTTGAATTCGGGATGTTTAATTTTTTGCACTGATCGCGAAGTGAGTGCATAAGAGCTGTGGGCCCACAGACAAAGATATCATACTTTTTGAAATCTGGCACTGCTCTTTTTAGGACTTCGGCTGTGAGATAGCCTGACTTTGTGGACTCGTGGAGATGGAGTTGGATATGGGGATTTTTTTGTAATTCATCTAGATACACGGCTTCAGATCTGGTTTTTACGGCGTAAAAAAGATGGACCTTTAGTTCTGAATTTTGGGGAATGCTTCTTGCCATACTCAAAAATGGCGTGATGCCGATGCCACCTGCAATCCAAATTTGATGAGGATTTTTGCAATACTCATATGAGAATCTGCCAAATGGTCCTTCTACTAGTACCTGGGTATCTGGTTTTAGTTTTTTAATATCGGTTGTGTAGTCGCCTAGCGCTTTGACAGCCAGAGACAACTCCTTACTTCCTTTGGTGGCAGTGAGTGAGAATGGATGAGTTTGGCCGAGCGTGGTGATGAATATAAACTGACCCGGGATAAACTTTAGAGTATTGAGGCCGGGGCGCAAAATTATCTCGGTCGTAGTGTCGTTGAGCGCGGTCACGCTTTTTACAAAAAATGGAGTTCTGGGAATCATAAACTTACCAAACATTGTGCGGTACAAGTAGGCAAGCAGTCCTATGGTAATTATGGATAGCATGTAGATACGGAGTGGGAGACTGGACATGGTGGTGCTGGGAACCAAAAAGACATGAATGCCACCAAGCAGGAATGACACACCTAGCAATTTGTGAGTAGCCTGCCAGCGTTCGTAGGGAATTCTCTTGAACAGAACGAGGGTGATGAATAGGAGTACGAGTAGAATCAGGAGTGCGGCAATGCCAAAGAGATAAGCTGGACGGTCTAGCGTAGGAATAATAATGTCGAGACCAAGAGGATACATAAGAAGTAGAGGATGGAGAATTAAAAATATAAGCGCAGCAACACCATTTAAATGATGAACTATGTAAGCTCGGTTTATGCCGGCAAACAATGTGTCAATGATTTGGAGGCGGGTGGAGAGAATAAAATTGATAGCAAATAGAACTGCGCCAATAAGACCTGCTGCCTGGCCTAGACTAAAGATCGTGGTAATGGGAGAAGAAAAAGAAGCATAAGGAAGCCATAAAACTATGGGAATAAGGAGGAGAATTAGTATAATGGGCATTGTGTTTTGGAATACTTTACCACGTCCATTTATGATTTTGGCGCCGATGGAGGATGTCACGGATACGGTGTTTCGCCAGATTGTGGCCAGTGTGGGCAAGCCTGATGTGATGTTTACGGAGTTTACGAATGTGGAAGGCATTGCCCATTTTTGTCATTCTGAACCTGCCTGCCGGCAGGCAGGCGTAAGTGAAGAATCCAGAAAAGCTGGATCCTTCGTTGTGACTCAGGATGACATGATAAGTAATGGAATATTGCAACGATTGGTATTTTCTGAGATTGAACGGCCGATTGTGGCGCAGATTTGGGGAGTGGATCCTGAGAAGTTTAAGATAGCTGCGGAGTTTGTAAGCAAGCTTGGATTTGATGGTATAGACATTAACTTGGGGTGTCCGGAACGAAAAGTGGTTAAGGTGGGGGCATGTGGGGGGATGATCGGGCAAAATACTCAGACGGCGGAGATTATCTCTGCTACAAAAGAAGGAGCGGGAAATCTACCCGTGAGTGTAAAAACTAGGATTGGCAACAAAAAAATAATTACTGAGGAGTGGATAGGATTTCTGTTGGAACAAAATCTGGCCGCAATTACTGTGCATGGGAGAACAGTTTCCGAGCAGTCATTGGTGCCTGCCCACTGGGATGAGATAGGTAAAGCAGTAAAACTACGAGATCAGATATGTAAAGAAACTGTATTGATTGGCAACGGGGACGTAGTAAGCTTAAGTGACGCAAGACTAAAAGCACAAGAATTTGGAGTAGATGGAATTATGGTTGGTCGTGGGATTTTTCACAATCCTTGGATCTTTGCGGACAGGACCGGTAGTCAAGAAGAGAGAATCGAATTATTGAAGAAACATCTAACTTTGTGGGAAAAGACCTGGGGGGAGAAGAAGAACTTTGCGGTTATGAAAAAGTTTGTGAAGATGTATGTGCGGGATTTTGATGGGGCGTCTGATCTGCGAGTGAAACTTATGGAATGTAAAACGGCGGAGGAGATGTTTGGCTTATTGTGATACACTAAATATATGCCTGCCCGAGCAAAAAAGACTGATGAGAAACCCGCTTGGGTAGTGGAAGAGGTGAGTGCGCCTGAAGTGACACCGGAGGTTGTGGCTCCGGCTGGACCAGTGGAAACGTTTGTCGAGCCTAAGATCATGGAACCGAAAGTACCTGTGATGCTAGATTTAGATGCAAAATCAAACCCCTTTGCCAATCTGGGGCTGATTTTGGGAGTGTTGGCTGCTTTTGTAGTAGGAGTAGTAGTAGGAATAGCAGGAGTAAAAATGTATGGCAATAAAGATCTGACGTCTGTGAACCTAGCTGTGAAGCAAGAGGAGACAGCACCTACTGCAACTGTGGCGCCAAGTCCTACGACAAAGCCTATTGAGAGGTCGGAAATATCGGTCGCGGTTCTGAATGGCTCTGGAAAGACGGGAGCTGCGAGCAAGATGGCTGACTATTTGGAAAAGCTAGGTTATAAGATCCAAAGGACAGGGAACGCGACAAAAGACGTGGATGGTCCATCTGAAGTATATATAAATGGAGATGATAAAAAGATGGGGGAACAAGTGGCCGCTGATTTGAAGGGTGAGTACAGTGTGAATTCTGAGATCAAGAGTGACTATGATAGTTCAGTGGCACTGGTAGTCGTGGTGGTGGGAAGTGAGTAAGAAGTTTATTTCTTGACGACGATGACGTTTTTTTCTGACCCTGTGATGGGAAGATTGTAACCTGTGGGATAGTCGCGGATGGCGCGCCAGAAAAGGTCAGCATCGTAACGATAATTGTGGCCAAAGCGGGTGCCGGGATCGTTTGTAACAAATTCGTTTGAGTCTATGTCGTAGCCGTGAATGACGATCATGTGACGCTCGGGACCGGGGGCTGTGTAGTAGGGATTGCTAAGAGCTTGGCCGTTGGTAGGGGCCAAGACTAGATGCCCTGCATTTAGCTCAGAAATGATGTCTCCTACTAACACGTCATTTTTCAGTTCTACGTTTTGATACTGATAATACCCGTGAAAGATGCGCTCGATGGTGTCTTTGGCAGAAGTATCGTGGTAGATATCGAAGAGTTGTTCTTGATAGGTGGAATCGGCCAAGATCTCATCTAGAGCTGCGAATGTGTTTATTGTAGTATCTCCTCGGACCCAGAGCATGGCCATGAGCGCGGAGGCTTCTTCACATGCCTCTTGCTGGCGCAAATCATTCCAGTCGCCAAATGGAGCTTGGGCAACAAAAGGAACTGTGTTGATTACTGATTTTGGGATTTGGGTGGGCGAGGGAGAGGAGATTGGAGTTGGAATGATTACTGGAGGAATTTCTTGATTGGAGCGAAAAGCGTAAGCAGTCCATACTAGGACTGCAGCAATAATTATTATGGAGAATTTCATTGATGTAACTTATTGTATACTTTGATTTATGGATGAGAATACAAAAATGCTGCGGGCGATAATGAATGGTCAAACTGCTATGAAGCAGGAGTTGGTGAATAAAATCGATAAGTTGGACACTAAACTTTCATTTAGGATCGACGATTTGGAAAATAAAATGAGCGGAATGTTAAAAAGTCTAACAATTAGAATCAATAAATTGGGTATGCAACTGGCGATTTCTACGTGAGATTCGAATGGTGTATTAGAGATGGGTAGTTAATTCGGCCACCTTAAGATAGTTTTCATAGTCCTGGGTGTGATGAGCTTGGAATTGGGATAAGAATTTCTGATTAAAGACAAACTGTCCATCATCTGATCTTTGTGGAGATCGATTAAGATGAGGTGTGTTTATTTCAACTTTTTGGGAGTAACCCATTTTTTTGGCCAAATATGCAAGTTGAATCGCAAATAAGCCATAGTTCTCAGTGGTGCCGAGTAACGAGAAATTTTCCAATGGCTTATTGGCAAGCGCTTGAGTTTGATAGTTGGTGTTCATTGGATGAAAAGCGAAATCGACAAAACCCATCGATCTTGAGTAGGGTATTCTTACTCGGTGATTAATTATTCCTTCTGAGGATTTCCAGTATTTGTAATGAGAAATCATTCTCGCTAAAGGATCTCGCAAGATTGTTATGTAGGTAGGATTTGGAATACTAGCATCAAATTTGTCAGCTTTGAAATGTCCATGAATCGCGGTCCAACCATTTGGTAAGTCGGCTGAAGAAAACTTATGTCTGTTCACCCTCATCATCAAAAGAGCGATTTGATGAACAAGGGGTGAAAGGTGATTTTTAGACAAGAATTGCCGTAACATATCGCCACTTTGGCTAGTTCTTTTTTGTGAAAGTGAATTCGAAGCCCTTAACACACTGTCAGTGTATGTACTATATATCAGTATCTGACTAGGTTCGAACAGATCACATAGTAACTTTTGTAAGGAAGTTCCGGCAGTCTTCTCGATGTGGACACTCACGATTTTGGCCTCTTCGTGGATATTCATGGGCAGATTCTACTTCAAGTTGATTTAGAAGCATAATTCTGGAACAGAAAAAGAGACGGGTTCGATGATAAAATCCGTGTATGGAAATAGGAACTCTGATTCCGCCGTCCCACTTTTTAAATTTAGACTCAACTTCACACTTCCAAGGCCTCGGAAAGAAAGAATAATTGCCAAAAGAGACAATCTGAAGAGAAACACACAGGCTCAAAGGCTAAAGTCTATAAGGAGTAAAATTGAAACATGAGAGATCAGTTAAAATTGATTAATATTGAAGACTTCGACCTGGGGTTTAATAGACTTAAGAACGCAAAATTAGAATTGTCTGGAGATCTAGACCTGTTTGAATATCAGAATGCCGAAATTGGTTTGGCTGATTTAACAATGCAGGATTTACTCCCTTGTAGTTATTATGCTCTGAAATCACGTTTAGAATTTCAAAGAGAATACAGGGAGCGTTTACTGAGAGAATTGGGATTGGACCTATTTAGATTGCCGGGGATTGCGTATATTAAGGATGGGGAAAAGGTGTTTGGTTTAGTGCCTCCGTTTGTAGAGAGCTACCCAGAAGAGAGTGGAGAGATAGTAAGTGTGTTACAAGATGGAGTGCATAGATTCTTGTTGTCTGCTGAGCTGGGTATAAAAATTAAATGTATATTAATAAAAAACGTTAATTGTGATCGACGTTATTTGCCATATGCTCATCCGAATTCATGGGAAGAACTGAAACTAATCGATGAGTTGCCATCTATAAAAAAGAGATACAGAAGAGAGCCAAAATATAGTTTTATGAGGCCTTTGAGCTCTATATTTGACTCAAATTTAATTGGTAGTTGGGCAGATTATGGAAGGAAGTAGTGATAAAATCTGATCATGAAAACATATGCCTTTATTGATGCCTCGAACCTCTTTTACGGTGGGGAGAAGAGTTTGGGATGGAAAATAGATTACTCAAAGTTGATTAAATACCTGGGTAGTAAGTATGGGGTGTCTGAGACTTATTATTTTGGTGGTGTAGAGACTCATGGCTACCAGTATGATTATTTGAAAAACGAAACAGTGGATGTGAAAGAATTGGAAAATAAGCTTGTTGAGTATATAAAAAAGGAAGGGAAAAACTTGGATGAGGCTAAGCTTCTTTTGATATCTAAACATCTAGGTAGAATCAAGTTCTATTTGAAGCTAAATAAATTCGGCTATAGGATGTTTCTGAAACCGGTGAAGTTATATCATAGTGGGGACGGTAGGACTGAGAGAAAGGCAAATTGTGATGTGGAAATGGCCTTTTATTTGATGAAGGAGAGGGATAATTTCGACAGAGTTGTATTTCTTTCTGGAGATGGAGACTTTTTACCGGTTCTTAAATACCTGAAAGAAATAGGGAAAGAGGTAATCGTGTTGGCTAGGGGAGAGAGAACTGCAAGAGAAATTAGGCGGTTTGCTGGTGACAAGTTTAGAGATTTTGTGCGATTGGAAAAAGAGCTTAAATATGAGGACTAATGGACAAAAAAAGAAGCGGACATACGAGATATCCGCTTCATGTTTAGTAAGTTTATTATACTCAAATGCCAGTACTTGTCAAGATATACTATGGGACTAGAAATTGGGATTGTGGGATTACCAAATGTGGGGAAGAGCACGCTTTTTAATGCGCTGCTCAAAAAACAAGCGGCACTGGCTGCTAACTATCCATTTGCCACCATTGAACCCAATGTGGGGACGGTGCCTGTGCCAGATGAGAGACTGGCGAAATTGGCAAGCACAATAAGTCTGGATCCTTCACTTCGGTTCAGGATGACAGGGGGGTTGCCGCCGATCGTGCCGGCGATTGTGAAATTTGTGGATATTGCGGGACTGGTCAAGGGGGCAAGTGAGGGAGCAGGACTGGGGAATAAGTTTCTGTCTCACATCAGGCAAGTAGATGCGATCTGTCATGTGGTGCGCAATTTTGCTGACTCAAACATCATCCGCGAAGGATCAGTTGACCCGAAATCTGATTTTGAGACGATAAAAACTGAATTGGATCTGGCTGATCTGGAAACAAAAGAAAGACGAGAGATGAAAAAGAAGCAGGTGGAGGAGGCACTACCACTTCTTTCTGATAAGCCGGTAATTGTGGTTCTAAATGTCGATGAGACTGATCTAAAAAATGCTGAGGATCTGGAAAAAAAGTATGCAGGGGAATTTGGACTAGATCCTGATCGGGTGATCGCAATCTGTGCGAAGACTGAGGCGGAACTGGCGGAAATGGGTGAGGAAGACCAAGGGGCTTATTTGGCTGATCTGGGGATAGATAAGAGTGGGTTGGAAAGACTGGTCCAGAGAGCGTTTGAGATCTTGGGACTGCAGACGTTTCTGACAGCTGGTGAGAAAGAAGCTCGGGCTTGGACGATCAAAAAAGGCATGACGGCTCCGCAGGCGGCCGGAGTGATCCATGGAGATTTTGAGAAGCACTTTATC
>CAYHIN010000030.1:4297-9627 GCA_964356705.1 uncultured Gammaproteobacteria bacterium | reverse complement strand
AGGGCGAATGATGCCTTCCACTAGAGTCTTGTAAGAAACCGTTTTCATTTCTTCGGGTAGATTGAGAGGGGAAACGTCGATATCGTCTTCTTTGGATTTCATCTTTGAGAGATGGAGCTTGATCTTTTCTGAACTTTCAAGCGAGATTCGCAGTCCGGCGGCTAGATCCTTGGTCACATTTATGGCTCCGACGGGACAGACGTGGGAGTAGGACAAGGCGCCTTCTACATATATAGACAAACTCATGGTACCGCCGCCGATGTCGACGAGAACTACACCCAATTCTTTTTCAGTGTCTGACAATACCGAATGAGACGAAGCCAATCCTGAGTAGACAAGACCGGCGACATCACAACCGACTTCGCCTACACACTTGGCAAGATTTTTTATAACGGGCGAGGAACCTGTGACGATATGGGTGTCTACCTCGAGACGAACCCCGGTCATACCCACAGGATCTTTGACTCCATCTTGGCTATCGACGGTATAGTTTTTGGGGATAACGTGGATGATCTCGTTGGCTGTGGGCAGAGAAACGGCGCGGGCGGCCTCAAGAACTCTTCTGACATCTTCGCTGGCGATTTCCCCTTGGGGCTGGGAGACTGCGACTACACCGTGACTATTTTGGGAACCAATATGGGATCCCCCGACTGAGACCCAGGCGCGGGAAAAATTGAAACCTGCCATGCGCTCGGCTGCTTCTACTGCCTCGGCGATCGAGGTGACTGCTTCCTCAATATTTACTATCTGGCCTTTACGCACACCCTTGGAAGTCGAAGAAGCGGCGCCTATGACATGAACTTTGTCGAGTTGATCTGGACGGATCTGACCGATCAAAGCTGTGACTTTTGAGCTTCCGATATCTATTGCTGAAACTATTTTATTTTTGGCCATTTAGGATATTTTTTCTAGGTTGAATGTATTATGAATCAATTCTATGAGCTTTGGCAAGCCGTCGCTCACTTTGATAACCTCAAGTGGCATGAGACTAACACATTTGGCAATTGCGTCAAGCAAAGACTCGCTTGATAACTTGTCTTGGTCCAGAATTATGGCTTGATGATTTTTTTCTAGAATATTGGCGTTTTCCCATTGCTCATTGTGAGAAGTCCAGGGAATAGGAATAAGCACACACTTTATACCAAGATAGAGAAGCTCATACGTAGTGTGAGCCCCGGCCCGGCTGACGGCAATATCTGCTTTGGACATGGCGTCTATCGCAATATCTGAGTCATATCCGAAAGACATGTAGTTTGGGGAGGTAAATTTTTTGGATGAGTCAAAATCGCCGTACAAAGACGAGGTCCCGGTCTGATGGATGACCCGGTACTTTGAAGTGAGCTCCGGCAGGCTGGCAAAAACTGCACTATTGATAACATGAGAACCTTGTTTGCCGCCGGTAATATAGATAGTAGGCGGACTAGTGGACTTGCGCTTTAAGCTCACGATTTCTGGACGCAGGGGGAGGCCGGTAAAGACTACTTTGTTTTTTGGGAAATGACTGGCGCTCTCGGGCCAGGTGATGGCAACTTTTTTGGCAAACAATGATATGAATTTGTTGGCCCAACCGGCCACCACTGTCTGTTCATGAGTGATACTGGGGATGCCTAGTAACCAACCGACAAACACGACCGGGACGGCCAGGTAGCCGCCAAAAGAGACTATGCCGCTGGGGCGGATTTTGACTAAATAATAAAAAGCTTGGATGAAGCCCCAGGGTATACGAATAAGTTTTGCGGGGTGAAAAGTCTGGTAAAACTTGCCGGCTTGGAGATCAAAAAAGGGGATGCCAGCCGCTACTACATCTTTGTACTCGGCCGAGTCTGAAGTGTCTGCCCACTGGCTATGCCTGTGCCCGATCCAGACGATATTTACTCCTTCGGCTTTTAGAGCCAGGGCCACTGATAAAGAGCTGATGTGATGACCACCGGTGAAAACAAGGGTTTTCATAATTTTTCACTCTTCGCTATATTGACCAGTATACCCGAGGCGGAGAGGGCGGTGACGAGAGAGGTGCCGCCGTATGAGACAAAAGTGAGAGGAATGCCGGTCAGAGGAAATAGAGCCAGAAGTGATGAAAGATTTATAAACGCCTGGATACCTACAAGACAAGTCAGACCTAAGCTGAGATTTTTTGAGAAAATATTTTGGGAGTGCTCGCTGACCTGGAGCCCAGTAATGATAAGAAGGAGATAGCCAAAAATGAGACAGATGGCGCCGACAAAACCCAGCTCCTCGGTGATGACGGCAAAAATGGAATCGGTATTTACCTCTGGTAAAAACTCGTATTTTTGCCGCGACTGACCCAGTCCCCTACCTAGGAAACCGCCTGATCCAATACCAATCAGAGACTGGCGAATCTGGTATGAAGCCCCTAGTGGATCGCTGGTGTGGTCAAAAAAAGTCTTGAGTCTGGCCATGCGATAGGGTGAGACATATATGAGTAGCAGGACCGCCAAAATGCCTATGGGAACGGCGGCTGTCAGATGCAGGAGCTTGCCTCCCGTACCGAGGTACATAAAAAAAGCGGTTCCGACTATGGTAATAGTCGTCCCTAAATCGGGTTCTAACATGATAAGACCGCTGACCACAACGACGGGAGCGAGAAACTGTAAGAAACGGTAAGGCTTTTTGAAAAGCACGGCCAGGTATATGCAAATAGCTAGCTTGGCCACTTCGGCGGGCTGAAAAGAAAATAATCCCAAGCCGATCCAGCGCCTGGCCCCTAACAAATTTAAACCTAAGCCCGGAATGAGGACGGCCACCAAAAGCAACATACTAATGGCCATAAATGGCACAGCCCAAGGCTCGAGTCTCTTGTGATTGAAATTGCTCAAAAACAAAAAGGCCAACATGCCCAGACCTGCCCAGCCCAGCTGAAGCTTGAAGTAATACCACTTGTCCGAAAAATCCCGGACTGCGGTCACGACAGATGAATTGCCCACCATAATCACGCCAAATACACAAAAACCCAAGACCAGAGCTGTGAGCAGGACTGATTTTCTCATGTGAACGTGGATAACCAGAGACCAGCCAGGGCCAAAACGGCAGTCAGTAGCCAAGCTCTCAGAGTCACTTTGGCCTCATGCCAGCCGAGGGCCATGAGCCAGTAATGGGGCGGAGAGTAGGGAAAAAGCTTTTTGCCATGAACTCGCACATATACAAACTGAATAAGATTGGCCAGAGCTTGGACCAGAAATATGGCGCCAATAATAAGAAGAGGAGTAACCTTGCCCAAAATAAGAGCGATGACGGCGAGAGTCGCACCAAAACTGAGACTGCCGGAATTGCCCAGCCAGATACGGGCAGGATAGACATTGAAATATAAAAAGGCTAGGAGACTGCCTATCCAGATGGCAACAAAGATACTGATATGGGTATCGAGCGCGGACATGGCCAGGACCCAAAAAGTAGCCAGAGAGATCAGCAGTACACCGCCGGCTAGACCATCTACTCCATCGGTAATATCCACACCTCTGGCAAAAATATATATGATGAGGGCCGAAACCGGGACGTAGAAAGCGCCAAGATTGAGAACTCCGATAATGGGGAGATTTATATGACTGATACCCAAACTCTGGTAAATAATAACTGAGGCAATAAAGCCCAAAAGGAGCTGGGCGGGGTGCTTGATCCGCAAATATCGAACAGGTAGGTTGAAAGTCTTGACCAGATCCTCAAATAATCCCAAGAGCCCAAAGGAAATGAGTGTGAAAAATATGACTTGGTACTCAATCTTGGGAGAAAAAAGCGAAGTAAAGGATAACCCCAAACGAGAAACAAGGGGGATGATGAAAGCAAACATAGCGGTCATGAGAGTCACAAGCAGAATGCCAGCACCCGTGGGAGTCCCGGATTTGTGAGTGAGCTTGAGCTTGAAGAGGAGATCTATAAACGGCACCATGATGATGCCGGTCGTAATAAATGAGAAGAGTAGTATACCTAAATAAGTGGCCATGACAATTTTGGGATAAAAATCAGTAATCCGACTATGCAGGCACCGATCGCGTAAATGAGCATGGCGGCTGCGGCTGTGTCCTTGGCAATCTTTGCGACTGGATGGTAGGAAGGAGTGGAGAGATCGACTGCCGACTCGATGGCGGTATTTATGAGCTCAATGACTAGGCCTAAAAATATAGTCAGCGAGATGACCACCCACTCTGATGTGGTGAGACCTATGACCAGTCCTGAGGCAAAAACTGCAGCTGAGATAACTAGGTGGATGAGAAAATTTGGCTGGGTTCTCAGAGCATAGACAAGGCCTTCGATGGCGTGAACGAAGGAGATTTTGTGCTTTTTTATCTTCATATATTGATCCCCATATATTATATGCTACTTGGCTGTAGGGGGAATCTGATAATAACGAAAGATCTCACGAGCAATGTCAAACCACAAAGGAGCGGCGGTCGTGCTGCCCCAGGGAGATGATCTGGGATTGGTAAGAGTGACCAGCATGGTAAACCGGGGATTGTCTGCGGGGGCAAAACCGACGAACGAGGCGATAAACTTGTCTTTGTCATAATGTCCTTGAATTGGGATCTGAGCGGTCCCCGTCTTTCCGGCGATGAGATATCCGGCGGGCTTGTAATATCTGACTTCGCCTTTTTGGACGCCATTGATCATCATCTGGGTGATGCCGTCTGCGGCTTTGGAAGAGATTACGGGCGTCGATTTTTGAGGAGTCAGGCCGTCTTGCCAGACTAGCCGGGGCTGGACCCAGAGCCCGTGGTTTGCAATCGCGTTTACACCAGCTAGCATCTGGATCCGAGTCACGGCAATCCCCTGACCAAAGGCAGCTGTGGCCCAGTCTATATCAAACCAGTCTGAATCTGGCTTGAGGACTGGAGTGGATTCCTCCTGGAGATCGATACCTGTGAGCCGGCCAAAACCAAACCGGCGAATATAATCTAGCATCTTGGTCTTGCCTAACTTCCGACTGACAAATACCATACCCACGTTGTCCGAATGGAGAATGACATCGGTCATGTTTGTATCTTTGTAATACTTGTTGTTCCAGCTGCCCACAGTGGCATCGTAGATAGTCACTGGACCCGCGCAAGCATCACAGACAGTGTCTTTGGTAAGGACACCGGCATCTAACGCTGACGCCATGATAATGCTTTTAAAAGTAGACCCGGGCTCATACCCTTCGGTCACGATAGGATTGGTATACAAAGACCCGGGATACTGCGAAAAATTGGCTGGATCGTAGTTTGGCCAGGAGACCAGACTCAAGACCCTGCCAGTCTGAGTCTCCATAATAGAGACTGTGCCCGAGCTGGCCTGATATTTTTCGAGTCCGACGATCAATTTTTGAGTGGCCAGATACT
>CAYHIN010000030.1:0-4197 GCA_964356705.1 uncultured Gammaproteobacteria bacterium | reverse complement strand
GAGCTGGCCTGATATTTTTCGAGTCCGACGATCAATTTTTGAGTGGCCAGATACTGAAGCGTGCGATCTACTGACGTCTGGAGATCGCGCCCGGCTTTGGGAAGTATTCGTGTGGGAGCGGATAAAAGAATTGGCCGACCAAAGGCGTCCTGCTCCTGAGAGACGCGACCATCAACGCCTGTCAACAGCCGGTTGTAAAAACCTTCGAGGCCAAAGTATCCGACAGGACCTCCTTGGGAATCACGCCCGACAAAACCCGTCAGATAAGCACTGCTGGAACCCTCGGGATACAGACGGACTGGCTCGGATTCAAACCCAAGACCTGCAATCCCCAGATCTTCGATGCGCTTTTTTTGCGCAGGAGTCAGGCCTCTTTGGATCCAAAACCAAGAGACTTCTGACTTGAGCGCTTCTTCGAGCCTTTTGCTACTCTCTGACGCCTCCAATACTTTGAAGAGGCGATCCAATGATTTGTAGTCATCTGGTAAAAGTTTGGGATCGACAAA
The DNA here is from genome assembly GCA_964356705.1 of uncultured Gammaproteobacteria bacterium. Lineage (GTDB taxonomy): Bacteria > Patescibacteriota > Microgenomatia > CAZETR01 > Amesbacteraceae > CAYHIN01. The sequence goes on along the minus strand of CAYHIN010000030.1, from coordinate 3,691 downwards.
AAATAGATACCTCTGGGAATTTGTCACCAGCGGCTGACCGTCTGAAGCCAGGATCTGGCCTCTGGGGGCAAATAAACTCTCAGAATCGAGGTGTTCGCTATCTGCCTGCCTGCGCAGATCCCCGCCTTTTATAAACTGCCAATAACCTAAACGGCCTACAATAGCCACAAACCAGACTACAAATATCAATCTAACCAGGTAGGTGCGATGCTTCATGGAAGGACGGCCACTGGCTTGGGAGACAGTGTCGTAACAGGGAGGGCAGAAAGAGAAGCGGCAGAAGCCTGCTCATACACCTGGGCGATGGATGTCTTTTGGGCGATCTGGTTTCTCAGATCGGTATTCTCAGTATTGATGACGGCCAATTTGTTTTGGAGAGTCCACAGGGCCTTGCCGTCGGAAGAGCGCATAGTGGTCAGAAAAAACTGTAAACCAGTCAGACTGACGTTTAGGACTAATATTATGGCAATTATTAGTTTCATAATTTTTTATATACACGCAGCTTGGCACTTTTTGATCTGGGATTGGCAGCTAAATCTTTCGCACTGGGAAGAATTGGACCTTCAATCTGTGAAGAGCCCATGAATTCTTTGACGATCCGGTCTTCGAGCGAGTGGAAAGAGATGACGACTAGTCTTCCTCCTGGCTTTAGACAGTCAACTGCCTGAGGAAGAGCAATCTGCAGACTTCCCAGCTCGTCATTTACGGCGATACGCAGAGCCTGAAAAGCTTTTCTTGAATGATCTCTGGTAAGACGGGATAGATCCAGAGTGGTATGAAAAGGGCGGTTGGCTTCAATTTTTTTTGCGAGATAACCACTGTCTTTTATTTCTCCAAAGACTTTGAAAATATGAGCTAGCTCGCTAACTGGAAGTGTATTGACCAGATCCAGAGCAGAGACGGTCAGACCTGGGTCCATACGCATGTCCAAGGGGCCTTCTCTTTGAAAAGAAAAGCCTCTCTTGGGAGTATCGATCTGATGCGAGGAGACTCCCAGATCAAATAAAACTCCAGAACATGGGTAAAACCCGTGAGCGCGGGCTACATCTTTGAGATGAATAAAGTTGGATCTCACCTTGGTAAGTCCATCCAGATCCGGGCAGGCTGACAAACTTTCGGGATCTTGATCGATACCAAGAACGAGACCACCTAGACGGATGATCTCTTGGGCGTGACCGCCGCCACCCAATGTGGCGTCGATGTATTTTTCCCCAGAGTGAATATTTAAAGATGCACAAGCTGGTTGTAAAAGTACTGGTATATGGCTATAAGTCAAGTTTTTCGGCTATGGCCTCACGGCTGGAATTAACTTGGGCAGTATAGTCCGCAAATTTTTGTTTGTCCCAGATTTCGATACGATCGAGAGCGCCGGCTACGACGCAATTATCTTTTAGACCTGCAAACTTTTGTAAGTATTCAGGGATCAAGATGCGGCCGACCGAGTCTATGTCTACCTCGACTGCGCCGTAACTCATGGCACGTGTGAACGAGCGAGCGTCGGATCTGGTCAGAGGTAATTGGGACAACTTTTGAATGAGCTGACTCCAAACTTCTTTGGAGTACAAAAAAAGACAGCCGTCTAACCCCTGAGAAAGAACCGCTCCAGACTCCAGCTGGGAACGAAACTTCTTGGGGACAGATAATCTGCCTTTCGCTTCGAGAGAATGATCGTATTGTCCAATAAAGCTTGACATCTTTTTGTCGCTTGATTAGTTAGCTCCAATGAAAATTGACATATTGTCATATTTTTACCACTTTTTACCACTTGTTACCATTGTGATCCATTTTCACAACCGTGTCAATACCAATACGACCCGAGGTGACATAATCCAGTGATGTTGGAGTGACTCTGGCACGACTGGATGGGACATTAGAGGCTAGTGAGGCTGCACTTCAACGATCGAACTTAGTGCTTGAAGCGTCTAGAAAATTACTGAGAGGAAGCTAGAAGTCACTTGTCTTTGGTCACAAAGATACCACTACGATTATCTGCTATGCTTTTTGACGTACAAACCACCAATGATTACAATCGCAGTCATTACCCAGAATAATAAACCTACTGTTTCCATATCTAGGAGTATAGCATATAGCTAATGAAGTAGCAGGCAAAAAAGAGAGCGACCCCGCCGGTGAAAGAAACCCAGGAGAAGGGTAGATTTGAAACAAGTTGACCTAATGCCAATGCTCCTAAACTTAGGTTTCCAAGGTCCATCAACTTTTCAGATAGTTTGGATTTAAATGCAGATGAGAACTTGTATCTAGCCATTATTCAGATGGTTTGAGGTCGGCGGTGGAGCCGGGGATGACTTCGAATGGGTAGGTAGCAGAGTAGACTGATCTGTTGCCGGCGTCACGCAAGGTAAGCTCCATGACGGCGTTTTTGATATTGGTGTGATATGTGAATTTACCTGAGGATTCAGATCCCAAGAGCTGCTGCTTGGAATACGTAGTCGAGCCTTCTTGCTTGGCTGAAGCATTGACGCCGGTTTGGATCTTGTTGCCTTTGACCACGGCATCGTAAATGAGGTTGTATTCGAGCTGATCAGAGTGAATATTTATGATGTCTACGGTCACATAGTGACCATCGGAGCTGAACTTGAGACTGACTGTAGGATATTGATCTTCCGTAAGCTCTTGGAGTGGAGCCAATGTCGGGGTAGGTTGTGGGTTGTGAGTAGTGAGAATTTTCTTAGCCGTAAAAACGCCGCCAAACAAAATTACAATGATTACTAAAACTGCGATAACCCCGCCTTTCATGTGATTATCACTTTAGTTTACCGGTGAAGTAAGAGTCAAGTTCTGATATGCGAAGTCGGACTTGGATGGCAGTGTCCCTATCTCTGACTGTGACTGTCTCGTCCTCGAGAGTCTGATAATCTACCGTCACACACCAGGGAGTGCCGATCTCATCTTGAGCATAATAGCGCTTGCCGATATTGCCCCGGTCGTCCCAAACGGCAGACAAGCCAACGTCTAATTTTAGGTGTTTGTACAGACCCTGGGCTTTTTCAGTGAGCTCTGGCTTGTTTCTGACTAGGGGAAATACGGCGACTTTGTAAGGAGCTATCCTGGGCTGTAACTTGAGAACTACTCGATCCCCTTCTTCGGAATATGCAGACAACAAAACTGTCAAAAAGGTGCGGTCCAGTCCCCAACTGGGCTCAATAACGTGGGGGATAATTTTTTCTCCAGTATCTGAATCGGTGTAAGAGAGGTCCTGGCCGGAGTGTCTCGCGTGCTGGGTCAGGTCATAATTAGTGCGATATGCCAGACCATACAGTTCCTTGGTACCGAATGGATAATCAAATTCAAAATCAATTGTGCGCTTTGAATAGTGAGCCCGCTCCCCATCGGGAATTTCGTGCTCTGTGACTTTCTTTGAATCAATACCCACTAGCTCAAACCATGACCACATTTGCTTTCGCCAATGCTCATATTGCTCCTGCCATTGATCTTCTTTTATGAAATACTCGATTTCCATTTGTTCGAGTTCACGCAACCTGAACAAAAAGTTTCCAGTCGTGATCTCATTTCTAAACGCTTTTCCGATTTGGGCAATACCAAAAGGCAATCTCTTGGGATTGGTATTGAGGATGGTCTTGAAATCTACAAACTGACCCTGGGCGGTTTCTGGCCGCAGGTATACGACCGACGATTGATCCTCTATTGGTCCGATATTAGTTTTAAACAT
>CAYHIN010000029.1:0-9651 GCA_964356705.1 uncultured Gammaproteobacteria bacterium | reverse complement strand
AGACATAAGACTTTTGGGACTGCAGAAGTCGACTAGTGAAGGAAAGACGATATACCAGGCTAGATTTGCGTGTAGGGTGGATGAGATAAAGGAACAAACCATTGATCCGGCTAAGGGAAAGATCTTGGTACGAAAATTCGTGCCTGTTTCCGAGCTTAATGACTATCTGAAATGGGGGAAGATTGGGGATGAGATAGTGAGGATGACAGAAGCGTGTGCTGTCTTGGAGACTAGCTTTTTTAAACTATAGGTTGACACATCTAATGTGTAGGTTTAGAATATGTTATGGCACGCATAACAGGTGGAGAATATACCTGGCCAGGATTGAATCTAGGCCAGCTTCAGAGCCTTGATCCACTCCAGATGGACGCTAGTTTTGTGGGAGGGGGATTGGCACAAATGAATGCCAATAATGACGCCAATGGATTGGTAGAGGTTTCAAGACGAGCAACAGAGAATTTCAGGTCGTTAGACGTTTCTTGTACTGAGGCAGATTTGGCTGTGGCAAGAGATTTGGGACTATTGGCAGGCTCGATGTTGAGAGTTAATGTCGATGTGGAGCAGGTGACACCAGAAGTTGTTGGTGCATTGATGACTATAGCGGATAAGACCGATATGATTCCATATCACACGGTATTTCACTATAGTTTGGGTAATCCCGATGGGCCTCGGATGAGGACGTTTACTAAGAGCGAACAGGAGAAGTTATTTGTAGAACAGGTTAGGATTGGCATGGAGGCATTTGGAGATGCGGCTTTGTCTCTGGGAAAGATCTTTTGTGGATCGGTTGATATTAAAGACGAAGGGACTGCTTTTGCTCTAAGAGAGGCTACCAATAGTATAGAACTTGGTATTCAAACGATTCCGACGGTCATGAAGCAGGTGGGAGGTAGATATTTTGCTGAGGTGTTGAGACCCTACTTCAATCCTTTGATAGTTGATGGGGTTAGTTATGACGCCCCTGGAGGAGCCCAGATGCCTCTTATGGTGGTGGATCATATGTTGTTTGCCTCGGACCTTCCTGATAATGATTATGGGGCTTACAGGGCAAAGAATATTGGGTATCTGACTCCGTCTGCAAGACGATTTATGGAAAGCACGATGGGGCAGTCTTCATTAAAAACAAGAAGGGCTGAGATGAGTGATGAAAGTCAATTGGAATTGGATGGACTTCTGAAAAAATTATATGCATTTAGAGCCGCTCATCACAAATTGGCAAAAGATAGCTTTAGTCATAGAGATCAAGAGGCGGTGGGAAGTGGGGGAGCTAGACCAGATTTGTTGCAAGATCTTACACATTTAACTCATAGTCAAATCCACTAATCATATGTCTGACATAAGTTTTAAAAAAACCGAAAATAAAACTGATTTCAAACCTTTTTTAGTAGGGACTGTTTTTAATCCAATGAATGTAGACAGAAAAAAAATAAGGAAAGAACCATATTGTGAAGTTGTGATCAACTATCCCAGCCGTGTGGAGGCCATGGCCATTGATCCAAGTAAAATAGCAGCTAACGATAATCTTAGGTACACTCCTGGTCAGATCGATTTTACCGTCGGATTGTTCAAAAAAGTTACCGTGAAGGTAATAGATGGGTCCGGGGTAGTCGTATCTGATGGTACCAAAAGACCGACTTTGGTCAGACATGCAGTTGAACTAATGCGGGCTGCTATTGGATTTGAACAAGGATTTTATGTAGATGTTGAAGATAAGGTAAATATGAGACATTGTGGCTTGGGTTCAAGTAGCGGGCTTATTGCCGGGGTAGCATGCGCGATTAATGAGATGTTTGGCAGGCCGATAAATGATTCACAAATGGTGAAATATTTGGCACAGAATCATGGAGAAGAAATCGATGAAGATGAAAATATGATTAATCCTGTTCAATGTATTGGAGGGTCAGCCTCGTGTGGTACGCATGCTGGATGCATAAAAATAATTGCTGGAGAAAACGTTGTAGTTGCAACTGCTTATGTTGGTGAAGAATATGATGTGGTAATTGGAGTTCCTAAAGACTTCCAGCATCCTGACTCCAAATACTTGATGGATAAAGAAATCGAAAACTTACCAAAATTTCTAGAGTGTGGTCGGAAGTATGGTCCAACTATTGCCTATAAGCTGTTTCATGAGTGTATGCCTGCTTTGAAGGAAGGGGATATCAAGCCACTGGGTGATCTGATTTATGAATATAGATTTAATATGGGAAGTATAGATAATTGTTCTTTTGTTTATCCTCCTATAAATGCAATTTCTAAGCGATTAGCTTTTTTGAAGTTGGAAGGGTGGGTGGACGTTTTGGCTTTGTCGTCAGTTGGTCCGGGGATGTTTGCTGTCACCCGGAATACAAAGAAATGCGTCGAAGCTTTTGAGAGAGAAGGAATGAATGTATTGGTAACTAAACCGTATAATGATCGATACCAAATTGTTAGTAAAAAATAAGAAACATGAATAATTCATTAAAAAACGAAGAGAAAAAATTTTGGAATGATCTGAATATGGTCAGTTACTTTGGCAGCAAACCTGCTGACCCTAGGGTAGAGGCTAGATTGAACTTAGTAGTTGATATAAAGAATAAAAAAGCTTTGGATTTAGGCTGCGGGGGGGGTAGGCACACGGAGTTGCTGCTTAAGCTCGGATTTGAGACTCACGCATGTGATGTGAATCCCGAGATGATTCGAGCTACTAAGACTAGGATTTCTGATTTGGGCTCAGCGACTATAGTCGAGGGTACGATGTTGGATATTCCGTTTCCCGACGAATACTTTGATGTGGTAGTTACCACGGGGGTATTGCATCAGGCAAAATCTCATCAAGAATATGAAAGAGCGATAGGAGAGCTGAATCGGGTGACTAAGCTTGGTGCTGTGGTTTCGTTAAACATTTTCACAAATAAAGTGTGGGATGACACTTATGTTCCAGTTGATGACGAGGCGTATACGGTGGTAACGGCTGAAGGATTGTGGATGACAATTCTTCCTAGAGAAGAGTTTTGTCGTCTGATGAGAGATAAGGGTTTTGTATTGGAGGACGGTTGGATTGAAGACTCGAAACAAGAGAATACAGGTCCAAGGGCTGTATTTAGAGCTAATTTTGTTAAAATACTAGGATGAAAAGCTTGCAAAGCCTTTTAAAGGGTACTGATAAAGTTTCCTCAAGAACCATATTGGGGGTTCCTTTTTACTGTGTTGATAACGAGCGGATCAATAAGCAGAATCAGTTTTTGCTAAGTGGGTACAACTTTGACGAGGGTTTTTATCGAGGCTATTTTACTTTTGTTAATCCTTTGGATGGTCAAAATATTGAAGGTACTCCAGAAACGTATGGGCGATTGAGATTAGTGTCATATTTGGTAATTCAACTTGAAAACGATAAAAAAATGGATGGAAACACCTTAATAGATTTAGGGTGTGGAAATTTGAATGTGGCAAGATCTATTCCGTCAAGATTTGATCATGAAGTGGCAGTAGTCAATTGTGATATTTCGGGGCCATGGTCTTCAGGTGTCAAATCGTCTCTTGAACAGGGAACGGAGACCATTCTAAAAGGGAATAGGAAATTAGATTTTATTAATGTTCAGTACGATTTCAACAACTCCAAATGGCCATTCCAAGAGAACAAGGTTGATTTTGTTACAACTTGTATGGTTTTGCATCACATTAAACCTGAATTGAAAGCAGGTTTGATGAGAGATTTGTATGCCACTTTGACGGTTGGGGGAAAGTTAGTTGTGGTCGATGTGTTTAAGAAAGATGATAGTGGTTTCAAAGTTACTCAAGCAGGAGAAAGGGGTCCGGGGGGAAGTGAGGGTCATATAATGACGATCACGGATTTTATTAAGCTGGCAGTGGAAGTTGGCTTTGAGGTTGATGATATCGCAACCAAGTTGCTTGACGAGGCTAGGAACTATCAAAATGAGGATGAGCTTCAAAGGGCTTTGAATAATGGTTCTCTGACTTTGGCCATAAATAAAGCGGCTTGGTTTTTAGTTTTGAGTAAACCCTTGAAATAAAGTTATGAATGGTAGTTGTGAGTCATCGGTACTTTATCTTACGGGACCACATGCAGCAGGGAAAACCGAGCTTTGCGGACATCTGACTTCTGAATACAATTTTGGAGTTGTGGAGACTGGGGGATTGATGAGAGGCTTGTATGCTGATAGAGGTCCACAATATCGGGAATTGTCGATGGGTGAATATGTTAGGGCAGTGGAAAAAGACGACTCTGACTTTTTTGGCAATATGTTGGTAGATAGAGTTAAGAGAGTCGTTTTGGAAGGAGCGTCGCCAGTCATAATCAACGGCATGAGAACATATTCGTATATTAATTCAACGACAGAAAGATTGGGTACTAAATCTGCTAAAGTCTTATGGATCGAGGCCAACAGAGATCTATTGTTGGAAAGATACAACAGGCGTGAAGGAAGAAGTCTTTGTCCAGAGGAGTTTGAAGCCTTGTTGGCTTTTGATATGAATTTGGGAATATCGGAGATTCGTGAGAAAGCTGATGCAATTGTAGTCAATGAGGGAAGAGTAGATAGTTTTAAAGAGGAAACTGACAAAATTCTTTTTGAGTGGGGTTTTATTGGAATGGTGTGACCTATTTGTTGGAGGAAATCAGTTTGGCAATGTCTTCGTAGTTTTTGCTCCAGATTTCGATTCTTTCGTCGGGTCCAAACTCTGCAAAGACCTTTTCTTCTCCGGGGAATTTCATGAGTCTTTCCCATCTAAGCTTCTCACTTCCTCGGACCTCTGTGCCTAATTCTATTGGAACTTGATATGAGAACTGGCTTACGACACCATTGTTGTCAATGTATGCTGCAGATAGCTCGAAGTAGGCCTCTCTTGAGGTAAGCGTGTTGACTATCTTAAGAAGTTGATCTACTGAGATTCTTTTATCTACAAAGGACATGTATGGTCCGGGAATACCTAGTTCTTTTATGAAAAAACTGTGATCCTCTCTAATGAAGGGTTTTTGTTCTAATTTGTAGGCTTGTTCTACGGTGGCCTTAGCAATTTCGGCACTGGAGTCTGCTTGAATTTCGGGAATTTCGATATCTGAGCCAAAAACCTCTATGGAATAACGATTGAATATTAGATTTGCTGCTTTAATTTTATCAGCATTTTTCGTGAGTAGATACACTTTATTCATATGTGTATTTTACCCTTAAAATCTGGTTTTTTTCAAGTACCAACTTTTTGTGAGATTACTATCAATCTAGTTTTGTCGAGTTCGGTGTAGTTTGGCCTGTATCTGCCATAAAATGCATTCACCTTGAAACCCGCTTCTTTTAGATGAAAAGATAGTTCTTGGGGAAAGAGTAGCCTAAATTGAGTAACATCTTCAGATAAAAGCTTGTTTGTTTTTAACGAGTAGGTTTTTCGTACTTCGTTAAGAATCTGATTTTTTTCATCAACTTTGTGAGTAAGATCTATTCTCAAATTTAATGTCTTAAGATATTTTAGGTTTTCTCTAAAGAAACTACCGGTGAATCTATTTTTACTTAGGAAGCTGATTGGATTGAGGACTTCTATCACCAAGACTCCATCTTTTTTTAAGAGTTTATTAAATCCTGCTAGAGTTTTTTGGATCTGATCGTTAGTTAGATTGAATGAGAAAGTCGTGCAAAGACATATTATTGCGTCAAAAGTGGTTTTTAGTGTTATGTTTTTCATATCTTGTTTAAAAAAATTGAGATTTGGATAATTGGTTTTTGCATATTTGATCATGTGTCTGTTCAAGTCTATCCCTGTTGTTTTATAACCAAGTTCTTGAAGACGGTGACAGTGTATTCCTGACCCACAGCCGACGTCTAAGACTTTATTAATATTTCTTTTGCTTGAAAATAAACTATCTAGAAATATAATTTCTCGATCAAGGCTTCTTTGGCGGACCGTCGTCCAAACTTGAGGGTGATTAAAGTAGTATTTTGAAGCTGTATTGGCTTTTTTCTTGAACATCTTCTTTAAAGATATTATACTTCCAGTCGATGGTTGTATTCTATGCTTATGTTTTGAAAGATAAAGATTCTGACGAGATTGCAAGACATTTGAAGGTAATTTCTTATATCGAGGATTTGGGTCATAAGATTGAGAAATATGTTTTTATTTTCAATGCCGATTCGGTTGTTGACTCACATGATAACATTCTCGATCCCAGAGATGTGTTAAATAGATTGAAAAAATCAGACGTGTTTGTGGGAGAGATGAGTAGAGCCAGTCAGACATTGGGTTTTTTATTGGCGACTGCATTGTATTTGGGTAAACCCAGTTTATATCTATATGAAAGATCAACATTTGGTAAACCGGGAGCACCACTTATGGACAATCCATCCAGACTGTTGACAATATCCAGTTACGATCAGGATGGACTTCGAGATTGCCTCGAAAAATTCTTTTCTAGAGCAGCAATTAAAATGAGATCTGCCAAGACGACCTTTGTGAGTACAAAACAAATTGATGAGTACCTCGATAGATTGGTTGGAAACGGGGCGTCATCCAGAGGTGAGGTAATAAGAGGGATATTGGAGAATGCTATAGAATCGGAGAATAAAAAGAATATAGCTTAAGATACTTTGATGCCCATGGGGCCCTCCTACGCTAAAGCTACGGAAGGGCGAAGCGGGCTTTACGCTACTTTAATACCCATGCTTCTAGCGGTGCCAGTTACGGAATTCATGGCTGCGTTTAGATCGTCTGTGTTTAAGTCTCCTAGTTTCTTTTCGGCGATGGCCCTGACTTGAGCTTTTGTCAGAGTGCCGGCTGGCTCTCGGCCGGGTTTCTTGGAGGCTAGTTCTAGTCCCAAGGTCTTTTTGATCATGGCGGAGACTGGGGGAAGCTTGGTGACAAAGGTAAACGAGCGATCTTCGTAGACTGTGATGACTGCTGGGATGATGTCGCCCTTTTGGTCCTTTGTGCGGTCGTTGTACTGCTTTACAAAGTCCATGATAGGTATGCCGTGCTGACCTAGGGCTGGACCGACCGGAGGGGCGGGAGTAGCGCTTCCTGCGGGGAGGTTAAGTTTGAGAACTACTTTGATTTTTTTTGGAGCCATATTATATTTTTTTGACCTGTAAAAAGTCTAATTCGACTGGAGTCTCGCGGCCGAAGATGGATACCAGGACTTTGAGTTTACCATGAGCCTCGTCGATGGACTCGATACTGCCCAAAAAGTCGGAGAATGGACCGTCGGTGATCTTGACGGCTTCGCCGAGGGAGAAATTTGTCTTGAACTTTGGCGCTCCTAGCTGAGCAAACTGCATGATGGCTTCGACTTCTTTGATGGTTAGGGGAGTGGGCTTGTTGCCCACGCCTACGAAACCGGTGATACCCTGGGTGGTCCTGACTACTAGCCAGGAATCGTCATCGACGACCATCTTGATGAGCAGGTAGCCTGGGAAGATTTTTTCCTTGAGAGAATACTTTTTGCCGTGCTTGATGTGGATCTTGTCCTGGGTGGGGATCAAAAGCTCAAAGACTTTGTCTGTCTGGCCGAGGGTTGCGACCCTTTGGCGCAGGGTCTCGGCGACTCGGGCTTCGTGGCCGGAATAGGTGTGGACCACGTACCACTTGGCAGCGTCAGATGGGTCAGTGTTGATGACCATGTGGCCGGGGATGGCTTTGCCACCTAGGCCGCGTTCGGCAATATTGGCGACTGGTTGGGTGATGTCTGTATCGGTCATTATTTGATGATGAGTGATAATAGTTTGGTAAATGTGACGTCGAGTGCACCTACGTAGGCGCCGACTAGGATCGAGATACCGATGACGACGGCTGTCAGATGCAGTGTGGTCTGGCGAGTGGGCCAGCGGACTGCCTTGAGCTCGGCAATGGTGTCTTTGAGATATGCGACTGGATTCATGTTTTAAGTATATCCTATCAAAAAAAACAAAGCCTTACGGCTTGTTGTCAAGATTGTAGCACGGCCATGATAGCTTTGGCAAGCTTGGTGCTGTCGTGGCGGATGAGACTTCTTTTGAGTTTGTCTGATTTGGAGGGGACAAAGATTGCATTTGAGACGAAGTCGGTGTGAATGACGGACAGATTTTTTGTGGAGGTAAGGTGATTTTTGACTGGATAGGCTTGTTCTTGGGCATAGCGCTTGAGAATAGAAGGAGGAAACTTTGAAGTGGAGTTGACCAGACAGACATCGATTTTGGCTGGAGCCAGATATTTTTCGAGAGTGGTGAGATGGTCTTGGGAATTGAAGTTACTCGTTTGGCCGAATCTAGTCATGAGATTTACCACATATACTTTTTTGGCTTTGGATTTTGCTAGGGCTTCTGGAATACCACCTACTACTAAATTGCAAATGATGCTGGTAAAAAGGTCGCCCGGGCCTAGGACTACGAGATCCGCTTCTAGAATAGCTTGAATAGCTTTGGGATTTGCGACGGCTTTGGGAATGGTTTCCAGCTCCACTATCTGGTGCTGGCCGGTCTGAAGATCTGGTTCGTCAATAAAATGTTCGCCGAGAACTTGCTTGCCGTGGTCATAGCGGGCGACTAGGTGAACGTTGTCTAATGTCACGGGGATAATCTGGCCTTTTACAGCTAGCAGTTTGCACGTCTCTACGATGGCTTTTTCTTGGGAACCTAAAATATTGGTGAGGGCCGCCATAAGTAAATTGCCAAAGGTCATGCCGGAAATGCCCGTACCAGATTCGTACCGATAAGTGAATAATTTACGAAGAAGATCGTGCTGGCTTTCGTCGGCTAGAGCGGTAATACACTGACGAATATCAGAAGTGGGGAGCAAGCCAAATTCGTCTCGGATAATGCGATTGCTGCCGCCGGAATCGGTCATGGAAATGATGGCTGTGAGATCCAGAGGATATTTTTTGAGACCGGAAAGAATGGTAAAAGTGCCAGTGCCACCACCTACGATGACGACTTTGGGAAGAGGCTTGGACATGTTGTGGTGAATTTTAACACGGTGGAGTACATTTGACGTGTAGATTGGGATCAGTTTGAGGTTTTTCATAGAATTGAAATTCTAGCCATTATGTCCTATAATATTACGAATGGTTGATCAATATAAGCCCTACAATCCTGAAAACATGAGCCCCCAAGTTTTTCTGCAACCTCCTACAAAAGTTGTGCAACTTGAAGCAGATTATCTTGCAACCCAAGTAGCTAAATCCCTGGCTGGGGCTCAGACTGGGGGGGGTATTAAAAGAAGGTTGGGAGTAGGCACGGAATTGGAAGTATATTTTTTCTCACCAGAGGTGGATCCGGTGACTGCAAAAGCTGGACCAGCTCATAAAAATCCAAATTATGGTGAGTCTCATAGTAAGAAAGTTGCAAAAATTAGATCTTGGGCAGAAGAGTTGGCGATAAAAAAAGGTGGAAGTAACACAGATTTAGGTAGGATAGGAATAGAATTTAGGACCAGTCCTAAGATGGATGTGGTTGGATATCATTCTGACATAAATACAATTAGGGATGGTGTAGGTGATATTTCTCAAAGCCTAGGAGTTCTTCCTATCGTACATAGCCAACATATACATATATCCTTGCTGAGAGAAAAAGGGAATATTGTTTATCGAGGAATGAATAGGAGAACATATGATTTTAAGGAATTGGCCAAGCAGAGATTCGAAGAAGTATACCCATTGGTTTTGTTACCTGAGGACTAAGATACAAAATGACCCAC
>CAYHIN010000028.1:0-9734 GCA_964356705.1 uncultured Gammaproteobacteria bacterium | reverse complement strand
AGCTTGTAACCACCCGGAGCTTTGAAAAGCTTGCCACTGACAGAACGAAGAGGAACGGTGTCTAAAAACTTTTGGACTTCTTCTGGCGAAGGAGGGTGGGGACTCCCAAAATCTTTTACAAAAGATACGCTATCGTCGAAAATAAAAATTGCGATCCCGGGGTGAAGCTTGGCTCCTGCGAGAAAACCTTCTAGAATTTTGTTTAGCTCCTCGTGATTTTTTATCTCCAGGTCCTGAACGCAGGTGGGGGGAAGAGGAATGCGAACAGGTGAAACGTGATGACTGGCGCACAGGAGTATCTCGGCGCGACTGATATAGATGAGGGTATTGGCTTTGGATTTCATGGGTAGATTTCGGTCCAGGAATCTAAGGTAAGAATACCATTTATATAGGTGGCTGTCGCTTGAAGGGTGTGGGAAAAATCATACACCAGGCCGGTGGAAGTAATAGTATAAGGTCCGCTACCTGTGACAACAATTGTGGCCGTCCCAGGACCCACCGCCAAGACTTCTCCAGCGTAGCCGGGATCGCGTAATAACCGAAGTAATCCGTTTTCAATACCAGACTCGGCGATTACATAGCTTTCGACGCCCAGGTCATATTTTGAAGAGGCTTGAGAATTGGAAATAGTGACGGCAACGGCTCCAAAGACGACGGTGGACGCGATGGACATAAATACCAACAACAAGGCGAGTGAAAAGCCAGATCTCATAATCATCTTTGTGTGACCGTGGTTTGGTAACTAACTGCTTGGTCTTGACCTGAAAGATCCGAGTCTAGGCTGCCCAAATCTACGGAAATCTGAAGAGAAGCCTCGCCGGTCGGATTGCCAAGGCGCAAGACAGAAAAACCGTCCACCCGAATATCGGAACCTGATAAAGTATCAGTCTGCCCTCCGACCGTGAGTGTAAGCTGACCATCGACTACAGAATAAGTATGAGTGACGCCTGAGATAACAAGTGCGAGAGATGGGGACGAAATACCAGGTGTAGCGGGGGTCGTGACTGAAGAGGCTCTTCGAATATCGTAGGCCAGGCGGGCCAGGATAAAGCGCCCCCCCTGCTCCACTGATGAAATAGCCCGGGAGGACAATTGGAGATTTACCAGATCGGAAAATACGATAGACAGCACGATCAAGATGAGAGGGAGGATGCCCATATAAAGCAGGAGTTCAATGATTGTGAATCCGGGTTTTTTCATGGCGAGTAGTTGATAGTCACATCTAACAGTGTCGGACTCGAGCTGGTGTCGACTGAAGAAAGTACTGCCTGATAGCTAAAACACCGGGCGGGATTTTCAAACCCAAGGCCATCATCATCGAGTGGAATAGTCCCATTTCCGCCTAGATCAAGATACGTAAAGGTCGCGGCGGCACAACTGCCTGATACTGGATCGGCGCCGGAGACCCGATATTGGATGTCGGTACCAATTGGGATCGTAGAACTTGCAGATAGTCTATTGAAGGCTGCTGATGTCCCGGCGTCAAAGAAGGCGCTTGCGAATAAACCATCGGTCGATACGCCCCCGCTGGGGCCGCCCTGAATTATTTTGAACTCAGAAGAGGAGTCGGCGGTAATAATATAAGAGAAAGAACTTCCACTTGGTTGGACTACGGCTCCGATGCCATTGATACCCGTGTTCACCTCTAAGCCAGAACCGCAAGTGACAAGGGTGTGAGTGGTATCGTCGTATGTGAAGACCTGATACTCGACCCCTCCTGTTCCCGCGGCGATAACTTTGTTATTTGTGACCGCCACCACGCCTTTGGGACTCATAGAACCGGTGCTGATGTTGGCGAGAACAGGAAGATTGCCTGATTTTGAGGACACATCGAGAACAAACAGCTCGTCGCCTGAGCTTGAGAGCGATGTAACTACATAGCCCCTGGTGCTGGCGGTATTTACAAAGACATCGGTAGCTCCCTGGCCGCTGAGATTTTGGGCTTGGGCGACTACAGATGGACTAGTTGGGTTGGATATATTTATGACTTGAAACGGAGTGGACGAGCTAGTTGTCGTGACGAAAGCATAGGAACCGATGACTTGGATCTTGGTGCCAGTCCCGGCCAAATCTACAAAACCCAGCTGAGACCTGGACCCGGATTTGCTACCCAGGTCAAAGGTGTAAAGCCTGGTGCTTCCTGTCACGTAACCTACACTGCCAGAAACAAAGATCGAGCTGGCATTTCCGCTACCGGGCATATTGAAATAGCCGGATTCTGAATAAGGATTTGTAGTCAGACTTATGATCTCCACTTCTTTGGAATTGTTGTCTGTGGCCAGGTATGCGTAGTCGGTGTCGCCAAAAATGGCATTGGTCTTGAAACCATCAAATGTCCCAGGTGAGGGAATCTGGGCGGTAGGAGGATCGGTATCGGTAATGTCCACTTTGGCAAATGAAACCCCGGAAGCGTTGTCTCCAGTACCTGCGAAGGCATAGCCGGGACTTGAAGCTGTGGCAGGAATTGCGGTGAGGGCATTTGCGACGCCATTTTTGGGTAAATCTACCTGGGCAAGAGTCAAATCCGGCTGACACCAATCTCCGTGCCCTCCTCCAGAAAGCACTATCTCTCCACCGGAGACATTGGTCGTGGCGACCCCCTGCTTTGTACCGGCATCAAACTGGGCTTGAGTGGTCTCGGTAAAGGCCAGATTGTCTAAATACCGGGTAAGATACTGGGTAGACGAGACTGAAGAGAGAAAGGGGGAGGACCAAGAGATTTCGATGTCGATTTTTTTGGTGGATGGATCTGTCGTCCCACCAGTGGTCGTGATTACCCCACTGGCGTCGCGAGAAACATTGGAAACTGTGACTTGATGAGTATAATCATCCACCACTTCGACGCCTGTGACCAAGCCCCAGGTATTATTTTCCACGACGGTGTGATATACCCCCGCCTCCGATATCACACTCCAGCCGCGCTCACGAATGACGCGCATGGCTTCTTGGGACTCCATCAGATGGGCTGTGGCTTCGGTCCGCTGAAGCTGCTGAGCGCGCCCTTGACGAGACGCGACTAACCCCGAGACCAGGACAGGGAGAATTAGGGCAGACAAACCCATGACGACCACCAACTCGATGAGAGACTGGCCTCGTCTAATTTTGACTGACAACGCCATACTTGTTTACGAAAAAGGAGTGAATAACGCCTGAATTGGCTTCGGTGAGAAAAAACGTCACGGGTGAGGAAATCTCCCCGCTCCCTCTGGCAAATACTAGAGAAGTTTCGGGGGAAAAGCTAAAATTTGTATCCTGGATAACGGTATAGTTGTTGGGGTCGTTACTGGTATAGGTGGATCCACGAAAAAGAGTGTATTGGTTTGCATTAAAGTAAACGCCGTAAGGATAAGCCTGGGTCTGGCCCTCGGTATCTCCCTGCATAGCTTTGAGCTGCTGTAGGTGGATGTCTGATAACAAAGTGGTTTCGACGGATTTTTGATCTGCGTGGTGAATCGATGTGAGAACGGCAAAAGAGGTGAGAGTAAAGAGAACTGCCAACATACCCAGAGTGACGGCCAGTTCGATCAAAGTGAAGCCGCGAGTTTTCATCGACCTCCGACCTGGCCTATTAGACCGTAAATAGGAGCTATGATTGCCATCATCATGCCTCCAACACATAGGCCAACAAGCAGTAACATGACCGGCTCGATAAGAGAGGTGAAAGCTTTGAGCGAGTTGCTAACCTGATAATCCAAATAACCGGAGATATATCCCATGGCCTTATCTAAAGTGCCGCTCTTTTCTCCGGCTTCGATCAGTCTGATTACGGTGATGGGAAAATCTGGCTTATCTGCTATGAAACCCTCTGAGAGTTTTTTGCCTGAGGTCACCATGCGTAAGCTGGCCTTGATAGCTTTGGCAGTACGCTTTTTGAAGACTACGTCCTGGGTGAGTTCGAGGGCGGTGGTAATTGGCAGACCGGAGCTCAAAAGAAGAGACATGCTGCGAAAAAAACGAACTAAGTCCACTTCGCGCACCAGCTTTGAGATCACAGGGAGCGAGGATACAATTTCCAAAACTAGCTGGCGATTATTTTTGTAGAAAAAAAACATAACTGCTGAGACTACTGTTATACCGCCAAGTAAATACCAAGTCTGCTTGACTACCAAATCAGACATAAAAACCATTATCTTGGTGGGCCACGGCAGGGGGATGTTTAGACGCGAGAATACTGAGGATATCCGGGGAACAACAAAGATCAAAATAGCCAACATTACGCCAAAAAATACTACTCCAATAAGCAAGGGGTAAATCAGAGCAAATCTAATCTTGTCGGTAAACTCAATTTCTTTTTGGAGATGATCTCGTAAATCCCGTAGAGTAACCTCTAGAGTACCCGCACCCTCGGCTGCCCGCAAAAGATTGATCGTCACTCGATCAAAGCTGTGGGGAAAAGCAGACAGGGATATGTGAACTGGTTTGCCTTGCTGTAGATCTGCTCGCAGGGACTCGAGAAGAATTTTTTCCCGACCTTTGGAGTCTTCGGAAATAGTACTGACTGCGTCTAATATAGGAATCCCTGCTGTGAGCAGAGTTGATAGGTTTGAGAGCAGGCCAATTTTTTCCGAACCTGATAGTGCAATCCGGGAGACGACCATTAGACTGACTCTGATTTGGTAACGCGCAAAATCTCTTCTAGTGTGGTCATTCCGGAGGAGACTTTTTCGAGTCCATCTTCGAGCATGGTTTTCATTCCCTCGCGACTGGCAGCAGTGGCAATCACATCGGCATCTGCTTTATCGATTATCAGTTTTCTAATACCCGTGGAAATGGCCAAAACTTCAAATATTCCGATGCGGCCGACGTATCCAGTATTTCGACACTGACTACAACCCTTGCCGTGATAGGAGGAGAGCGATTTTTCTGAGCCGAGAATTTTTTTGATAATACTCTCGGGGAAGTTTTTTAGGAGCTTGTCTTTTTCGACGGTGGATTTTTCCTTACAGTCGCCACATATCTGACGGACCAGACGTTGGGCTACTATGATGTTCACCGTCGAGGCGACCAGATAAGGCTCGACGTTCATATCAATGAGACGAGGGATGGCAGTTGAGGCGTCGTTGGTATGTAATGTTGAGACCACCAAATGGCCAGTGAGGGCGGCATTTACGGCGATACCGGCTGTTTCTGAATCTCGGATCTCTCCTACAAAAATGACATTTGGATCCTGACGCAAGATGGCCCGAAGTCCGTGGGCAAAGGTAAGGTTGGTCTTGGGATTGACGTGGATTTGGTTGGCTCCCTGGATACGGTACTCCACCGGATCCTCAATAGTCGTGATATTCCGCTCGCGAGTGTTTAGAATCTTGAGGATAGAATAAATGGAAGTCGTCTTTCCGGAACCAGTAGGTCCGGTAGATAGAATCATGCCATAAGACTGATTGAAAGCATTGGTCACTTTTGCTAAGTCGACTTCGTTCATACCTAAGTTTCCAAACGAATAGCTACTCAGGCGGGAGGCAAGAAGACGCAGGACGGCCTTTTCCCCATCGACAATGGGCAAAATAGAAACACGCACGTCTAGATTTTCGGCTTCGAGGGGGATTTTCATTTTTCCGTCTTGGGCTGACAGGTGCTCATCGGTCCTGAGATTTGAAAGGACTTTGATACGAGTGATGATGCGCTCGTGCAAATATTTTGGAACTCTGAGGACATCGTGAAGAATGCCGTCTATTCGGAAACGCGCCAGGGCGTCTGATTCATATGGCTCGATGTGAATATCTGAGGAACGCTCCTGATAAGCAGTCTCAATGAGCAGATTTACAATGCGGGCCACAGGAGGATCGTCGGTGGCCGCGGACACACTGTCCCAAATGCCCTCTTTAAGAAGATTATCGACTGATTTTTGTAGATCTTTTTTGTAGGCTCTAAGAAGTTTGTTTATCGAAGAGTCGGTCGTGTAATGGATCTGGACTGCGGTCCCGGTCTTTTGGGCGAGAAGCTTGGTGATGTCGGTATTTTCGGGCTGGCTAGTGGCGACTTTTATGGCTTGGGGGGTTCTTTCAAAAACAACGACTTTTTGCTTGCCGGCGATCCGTTCTGGAATGAGATTGAAGACCTCGTCTGGAATCGTGACTCCTTCGAGGCTGACATAAGGGAGCTGATACTGTTTGGCTACTAATTGGCCAATTTGCTCATCAGTAGCGAGCTTTTTTTCGACGATGACGTCCCAAAGAGGCTTGCCAGATGTGACCACTAAGAGATCCAGCTCGGCCAAAGCTTCTTTGGTGATGAGACCAGAACCTTCAATCAGGGACTTTAGCTTATCCTCGGGCAGGAGCATATATCTATATTACTATAGTTATGAGGCTTTGATGAGGCGGGCGGTGTAGATGATCTCCCTTACTTCCCCATCTGAGGTCTCGATCTGAAATAGACCGGTGGATCTTTGATACTCTTGCAAATATCCGGAGAGAGTCTCGTTTAATTCTTTGATCTGGTTTTTGAATTCTTGGATCCTGGCTACGAGATCGGCTGCTTGGGGCATCTTCATAAGTTGCTTTTTTGTGCCGTTTCTGACCTTTTGGGCCTCTTTGACTAGTTTGTCGTGCTGTTGATAAGTAGGATCGTTTTGAAAAATGTCATCCAACATCTCTTTGTACTTGCCCGCCTCGATCTTGAGCTTCTCAATACGACCGACGTGCTCGTTTATAAGACTCGTCAGGTCGAGAGTCTGGGAGACTGCGATGTTTGGGGTGTCGTCTGGCATGAGAGACTAATGTACAGGAAACTTGAATTGCTTTCAATTGGCAGTTTTTGCAAGAGGACCTCTTAAAAGAGGTCCTCTTTTTCCAACTACGTTGTCCTGTGGATACCCAGATATCGAGCTGTGTCAGAAAAGCGATTTGACTCCGCGTTCCTAATATGGTAAACACTTCTAATGGAAGTTGGGGCGGATACTAATAAAGAAATAGCTGGGGTTGTTCCAACATATATTATTGAATTAGTGGAAGATCATCCAGAGGTTGGAAAGACGGGTGCGTGGCTGGCAGGTAAACGTGAATTTATCGAATATTTAAAGAGTGATGTAATACCAAAGCATGAAGGTAGGATTGCTTCAGGAGAAATGCAAGCCGGTGAGGCGGCAGCGTTAGAGTTAGCAGTTATCGTTGGCGAAGTAGTGGACGCTGCTTCGAGGGGTCGATCGAGGTAATAGTTCACACTTCTAGATAGGGTTGAGAGAGATGATGTGGTTGAAGTGATTGACTTACCCCATCCTCAAAAGAGACCGCATAAATTTTGACTGAGTTTTTGGCTGCTATTAGTCAATTATGTTTTATAAGAGGTCCTCTTGTGAAAGTGCCTATCCGAATGTGAAGGCGAAGAGTTGGACGCCGTCTTCGGGAAATTCTAATCTGAGAGTATGAGAGCCTGAAGTCTTCAGTCTGGCAATATCATAGAGTCGGTCAGAATCTACCGTAATGTCTTGGCTAAATTTGTCATCCAGATAGACTCTGACTGTGACCGGGCCTTCTGTGGGGCGCATGACCAAAAAGACATCTTTGGCCGTGTATTTCAGAGTAAGAGTCGCGCCTTTTTTGGGATGAGCGTATTCTTCAGTATCGCTCCAGTCGCCGGTTTGTGTGGTGTAACCAGTGACTCTTCTTTTAGTACCCAGATACAACTCCGGAGTACGCGAAGTGATCTGATAAGTGGGATTTGCTATGGGGCCTGTGACCGGGTCTGACTCTTCGGACAATAACTCCTGAATTATTTTTTCGGACTGATCATATTCCCCTTCTCCAAAATGGGTGTGGCGGATAACACCCTTTTTGTCTATGAAATAGTGAGCTGGCCAGTATCTATTTGAGTAAGCATTCCAGGTGGCAAAATCGTTGTCCTGCATGACTGGGTATTTGATACCAAAATCCCGGATGGCATTGGCTACATTTTTTTCACTTTTTTCAAACTCAAACTCGGGAGAATGGACGCCAATTATAACCAGGCCCAAGTCCTTGTACTTGGTATCCCAGGCGGTCAAATATGGAAGAGTGCGGATACAGTTGATACAAGTGTAAGTCCAAAAATCTAGCAATACGACTTTGCCGCGCTGTGACTCGAGGGTGAGGGGAAGACTATTAAACCAGCTGCCGCCGGCTATTAATTCGGGAGCGGTCTTTTGGACGGCCATGTCCGCAAGCTGTGGCTTGATCTGGGGAATATTTTCAAACTGAGTGAGGCCGGTGCCATAATTTGGAAACACGTCGAGGATATAAGTCTGAAACTTGCGGTCAAAATTTAAATAAATAGCCAGACCGGTGAGGATCATGACCACACCAAAGAATTTTTGAATACCGACTGGATTTTTTATAAACTGCAACAGTCTGCGACCGGTGAAGACAATTATGAGCATGGGGATGGCCGTACCAGCTGAATAGGCCAGAGTGATAAAGACCGCTGATCCGGTGACAGTACCGGAAATAGCCAGTGAGATAACCGAGGCCAAAATCGGACCCACACATGGAGTCCAAATGAGTCCTAGACTCAGGCCCACGAGAATGCCACCCCAAAACCCATCTTGGGTCGCTTTGGGGGCTAGATTTGCCAGTCTGGAAAACAGTTTTTCTAAAACTACCTGAAACTGGGGTAAAAGAAGACTAAGTCCCATGCCAATAATAATGACTATGGAGAGAAGTCTAAAAGTGTCGGCGGGAATACCTGTGGCTTTGACTATAGTTGAGAGAGTAAGAGTAAAGAAGGTGAAGCTGACTACAAATCCGGTAATGATTCCAAACGGTCTTTTTTTTCCTCCTGCTACCGAGCCTGATAGAACAACTGGGAGAATGGGAAGGATGCACGGAGATAGTATGGTCACAATACCAGCTAGGAAGGCAAAAAAGATAAGGAGAAACATCACTTCGTATTTGCCATTAACTCGGCGATTCCCCCACCGTTCCATTTTTTGATCTCGTTCCCATCCGAATCCACCAGTACAAACGTGTGTTGATAGGTGATGCCGTATTTGGCTTTGAGCTCTGATTCAGAATCGTAATCGGTTTTGAAAACTATTACGTCCTCGGGAATTTCCGATGTTCGTGACTCGAATTCTGCGTTTGCAATCTTGCATGTAGGACACCAAGAGGCGTGGAAAAAAAGGACCCGTTTTTGACTCTTTGAACTATAAAAATTGCCTGGATATTGGGTATATACCCCGGAAAGCGGGAGCCCTCCTTTGTCAAAGAATACTGGATTTGTGGGAGAGGGCTGGGAAGACTTTGGAGGATTTCTGGTAAAAACTGTGGCAGATAGTCCGATAACCAAAACTGCGACAATTAGGACTAACAATTTCATATAAAAAGTATACCATCTTGCAAATGCAACTAAGTTGCATTATGATCTGGGCATGAGAGTTTCAAAAACCCGCGAAATAATCCTAAAGCTTCTGGAACATGGTCTGATGACTGCTTTTAATCTGAAGAAAAAGATCGGAGTAAACAAGACTACTATATATAGAGAGCTGGCACGACTTGTAACCGAGGATCTGGTACTAGAAGTAGAGTTTGGGGATGGCAAAAAGAGGTATGAGCTGGCTCGCCTGGATCATCATCATCACGCAGTCTGCATAAAGTGCGATATTGTGAAAGATGTGAAAGTGGATGAGCGTTATTTGTATCCAAAAGTAAAAGGGTTTAGCCTAATGAGACACTCTGTGGAATTTTTTTGGTTATGTCAAAACTGCTTGTAACCCTTTCTGTACTGGGAGTCGTTGTAATACTGGCAACCGGACTTATAAC
>CAYHIN010000027.1:0-11196 GCA_964356705.1 uncultured Gammaproteobacteria bacterium | reverse complement strand
CGTTTTTTGTATTTAAGTAGATATCAAGTAGTTGGTCAAAATATTTTGTGGTTTGTTTCTCTGGCAGTGTGAAGTAATCCTGAGTACTGTATAGACTGCTTTCGTAACCGTCTCTGGGGTGCCTGGCTGCCCACTGCAAAGTGACAATGCCTATTTTTGACTGACTAGTGCTGGCCGGCACGCCAGCATGACTTGCACTCGGATAAAAAGGGGTCGACCAGTATTGACCCCACAATTGATAATTGTCTGTGGCAAATTGGTCAGCACACCCAAGAGTGGAGATAATTCCATATTTATCCTTCATGTATTTGAGTGACCAACTGTCTATCCACCAGGCGCCTACTGATTTTGGATAAAACCCGAAGGTATCTTTGAATTTTGAAAAAATAGTATCGATTAATAATTTTCTTTCTTCCTGGGTATAGCCGGTGAGAAACACTGATGAGCCAAAATGCCAGCTGCCTGTCTGTTTGTATTTTATTTTTGAATCTGATGCGAAATTTGGGGTAACCTCAAGAATCAGACCAAATTCTTGATCTCTGGAAAATTTTTTGGTTTGACCCACCACGTCCATATTGTTTAACGCATCGTATGTAAGTAGCCAGGTAGAAGGCAGATCTAGATCTGAGATTACCCCGTATTGTGACGCCAGACTAGCTCCGGGATCTGAGTTGTAATGTGATATGCGAACTGGGTTGACGATAGTAATAAATTGATCGCCAGCGTAGGCTATTTTTGGAACAAAAAGGGAGACAAGCAAAAAAGACAATAAATATTTCACCATTCTAGATACATGTTTGGTTGCCAATTTTTTTTGTTTGCATCATCGTAATAATGAAGAATCTTAAGTCGATAGAACACTGAAATCGTGTCTACAATCATGCCAATCACCATTTTTGAGAATCCTTTTGATACCACAGACGAGTTGTTTGAAAAATCAAGTTTGAGCTTTACTGGCGCCTCGTATATTTTGATAAATCCAAGATGGTGTGCAACAGCTAACATTTCAATATCAAAAGCGAATTCCTTTACAAGTATTCTTGGTAAAACTTTTTCTATTACCTCTCTTCTAAAAAACTTCATGCCTACCTGAGTGTCTCGCACGTTTAATCCAAAAAGCATTCTCACCATAAGTTGGTAAACTGACGAAATTATTCTCCGCTGCCAAGGATAATAAACTTTGGAGGCAGGATGTTTTTTAGAAGCGATCATTATGTCCGCATCGTACCAATTCATGTGTTCCAGAAGTAGCGGTAATACCGTGTAATCTAGATCTCCTGAGTCAACAAAACCCACTATCTCTCCTTTAGCTTGAGTCATACCGTATCTAACCGCGTGTCCCTTTCCTCGATTTTGTTCATATCCTAACGATAAAACATTGGCTATTTTAGCTTTCCTTAAAATTCGTTGGGTTTTATCTACTCTACCATCAGCTACACAAACAATTTCATAAGGAATTTTCAGAAGATCGAGAGATTTTTTTAGTCGTTTGATGTTCGAGACTATAGTCTTTTCTTGCTTGTAGGCGGGAAGTATTACAGACAAGGTTGGCTTCATGTTTTAATGCACTATATATTTGGCCATGCATTTATGCAACCCAGAACCCTCTGACGAACATAGTTAGGAGAACGAATGACAAAATTGCACATAGACCTATGTAAATAATCTTCAGTCTTTTGTGAGAATCAAATAGGACACCCAGGGCAATAAATGAAGAGAAACATATGAGGACATATCTGGGCATGGATGTAAAGCTACCCGTCAGAGTTGGAGTGAGAAAAGCCAGTAATCCGAAGACTGCATAGCTGAGACGGGTTTTGAAGAGCGAGATGGCCGTGAGTGCTGCAAAGACTAAACTCGCAATTAACTCAAGAATAATAGTCGGGTAGATAGGATTGCCTCTGTCTACTGTGGCCACCATCTTGGCATATCGCCAAACCACTTGAGGAAACAGAACCAGACTCTCGCTTCTACCCTGACCGAAATCTTTTTGTGCATGAAAAAATGCCAATGGGTCACCCTGGGTGGTATTGAGATAATACATATAAGAAAGTGTGCCCAGAGATATCAGAAGAATGGATACCACTGCTGTCTTGGTTAGCTTTTTTTGGATATAGGCTTCGATGATCAGGGCCGGGATCAAGAAAAGCCCGACGACTCGGGTCGCAGAGGCCAGGGCCCCGAACAACCCGGCTAGCCACCACTGGCCCTTTCGCGCGCAAAAAAATGAAAGTACTAAAAACAAAAAGAAGATCCCTTCGGTATAGACAAATGAAAAAAAGAAACTGGTGGGAAACAAAATAAGAGAGAGGAGAATAGTCTTTGCTAACTGACTGTCAAAATCGAGTCGCAATAGCTTTACAAAAAAATACTGAGCCAGAAGATAAGCTCCCAACGACAAGATGGTGCCGGTGAGATACGCATCTCTGAATACCGGCTTCAGATATCTAATGACGAGAGGGTACAGAGGAAAAAACGCTTGCTGGGGATAGACATAACCGATAGACGAGATCGAGGTGTAATGCAGGCCGTCAAAGTTGCCCCGGGAATAAAGTACCGGATTTTCTACATAAGTCTGGGTAGACCCTCCCAAATATCTTTCGTCCAACTTTAGAAAATTTGGTGCGAGTAAAGTAATAACTACGATCATCAACTGGAGGAGGAGGAAGTACTTTACAATGCTTTCGGTGGTCATATGATTTCGCTGTATACCTGAAGAGTCTGCTGTGCTGCTTTTTCCCAGGAAAACTTGGCTGCTTGGGTGGGACCATGATGAGACTTGGCCTTAAGAAGGGCTTGGGAAATAGAGGTAACGTCATGAGGATTAAAATAACTAGCACTGTCCCCGGCTAGCTCCGGCAGTGATGAGGTGTTACTACACGCCACTGGCGTGTCGCAAGCCAGGGCTTCTAGTACCGGCAGACCAAAGCCTTCGGAAAAAGAGGGCTGGCAGTAAACTGTGGCAAGGTTGTAAATGTCCACCAGATCCTCGTCTGAAACGAAACCCAACCTGATAACGCCGGAGAATTCAACGTCTTTTAGGTGAACCAGCTCGGGATGGCTAAAATTCATGTTTTCCATATCTTTTGACTGTTTGCCTACCATGACCAAAGGGTACTTAGTTATTTTGCAAGCAGATATGAGATTTGGAATGTTTTTGTTGTAATTTACATCGCCTACATAGAGAACAAACTTTTTGGGTAGGTCAAACTTATTTTTGGGCTTAGATACTTGTTTGTATATCGGGTCTGCGGCAAGATAAACTAACTTTAGCTTTTCATCTGGGACTCGCAGATGTTTTTTTATTGCCCGCACTGAGGCGAATGAATCGGTAATTACCCGGTCTACATCAGACAAAGACAGCTTTTGGAGCTGAAGACTTACCCACCCGCGCAATCCTTTCGGATAGGCTTGGGGAAACTCTAGAGGAATTACGTCATGAATAGTGACCACAGTTGGAGTATTTTTGTAAAAAGGAAGAGAATGTGTAAAAAGATCGAAATGGGGATAATGTATAAGCTCTAAATCCAAATTACTAAATCCTAAATAATCACTAATCTCCAAAATTTCAAATCCAAAACTGGGGGCATTTGATTTTAGTTGTGGAAGTAGGCGGCTGAGGTAGAACCCAACGCCGCGGACTGCGTGGCCGGAATTTAATGGACTTGTAATGAATCCTATTTTTTTCATATCAATACCTCCCCTCCCTTCGGGTTTCCCCTCCTAGTCTAGGAGGGGATTGAGGGGTGGTATCTGGATATAACGTGCGTTGCCAGTATTTAATGTAGGCCACTGGATGAATGAGACCTGAAAACAAAGCAAATATAAAACCGGCTAGACCATCTACAAGACCAAGATGGCGAAAATAGATAAGGAAAAAGGTCCAGAATGGCCTGATGACTAGATAATTTACTGCCTGAAAAATATTAATAGATAGTTTGCGACCTGCCATTTGACTGGATATGAATGTGCTGTATCTGTTAAAGCCATCCAAATACTTTTCAAACGAGGTGTCCCGGTAATGTAGAAGATCGTGTGTAAGGTGACCTACTGGACCCGTGACCTTTGCCTGCTCATGGACATCGCGAGCTGGTAGCCTACCTAGCCCTTTACGATATAGTCTAATAGTAGAATCCGGGTATTGACCGCCTTTGGTCAAGAAGCGGTTTAGAAACCAATTTCTTCGGTTTATCCAATAGCCATTAGTGCTAAGTACTAAGTGCGAAGTGCTAAGAATAATTTGTTTAATTTCATTGGCTAATTCGGGTGGGACCACCTCGTCGGCGTCCAATTGTAAAATCCAGTCTCCACGAGCTGCATCGATGGCTATATTTTTTGTGATATGAAAATTGTCATTGTGGTCGACCTCTATTATTCGAGCTCCATACTGCTTGGCAATCCTCTGGGTATCGTCAGTAGATCTTTCGTCGGCGATGACAATTTCATCTGCTATATCTTTGACACTATCTAGACACCTTTTAAGAACTGCCCCTTCGTTGCGTGTGGCAAGAACAACGGACAATACCACCCCTTTATCCCCTCCTAATCTAGGAGGGGAAACCGAACGAAGCGAGGAGGGGTGGTATTTCATTAATTTGACACTATCTTAAACGCTGGGTCGCCGTTTGGGAAATAAATTGTCTTGACAATATTTACCCCGACTTCGGGAATGTCTTCGGGGGCGGCCACGATGAGAGTTGCGTGAATGTCG
The DNA here is from genome assembly GCA_964356705.1 of uncultured Gammaproteobacteria bacterium. Lineage (GTDB taxonomy): Bacteria > Patescibacteriota > Microgenomatia > CAZETR01 > Amesbacteraceae > CAYHIN01. The sequence goes on along the minus strand of CAYHIN010000027.1, from coordinate 6,485 downwards.
CGCACTTTGTCCCAGGGAGTGGACTCAAAGTGATACTTATCATAGTCACGCACGGTCGAGAAATTGAATTTGTCTCGGAAAGTCAGCTCGTGATCTGCCTGAAATATCTGTGGAGAGTACTTTGAGTAGAACAAAAACAGGATATAAGGCTGGTCGTATTTGTCTGTGACAAAAACTTTGTCATATTGGTCCTTGATGCCTTCGGTGTAAGAAACTAGTTCTTTGAATCCATATTCCCAGGCTGGTGGGTAAGTCTTTGGATAATGAACATAATATTGGTGCAAATATCTGGCTGATAGCCAGAGATATACAATACATAAACTACAAATCCCTATAAGTTTCCACTTTTTAGTAATCCAGTAAATACCAGCAGATAATAAGATTGTGAGCGGGATCACCATGTTCTGGGCCCGGAGTGCATGAGGTACTTGGAATGTGAGGGCGGAGGCGATTGGGGCTATTAGAAGCCAGAGTAATATAACTTGTATCTTGTATCTTGTATTACGTATCAAGTATACGAGTCCGAGAGCAATGAAAACAAAGTCGAACAGATACAACAGGCCTGTCTCGGGAATACGATTTCTTTGGATGATGTCTCCATTTACGAAGAGAAAGTTGCCATCGAAATGGGCAAAATAGTTTTTCAGAAATTGGATGCCGTAAATCGTTATTTTGTTGTGCATAGCCCTTGCAAAAAGATTGCTGGGGTTTGCGTACTGACCTCGAAATTCTTTTATTCTGTTGAGAGGGCCCTCGTCTGCAATAAAGCCGACGCCCGAAAAGCGTGATGCTGCGTCTGAGGTAACGATTGAGAGGATTAGAGGGGTTAGAAGGATTAGAAGTGTTAGAAAAGATAAAAATATTTGCTTTGACTTACTGATGAGATCTCTAAAACTTAGTGCAACTAATCCCAAGCCCAACAAGGGAGCTATTATGCGAGTGGATTGGTATGTGTACATAGACAGCACGAAGTGCAAAGCGCTAAGCACTAAGAAGCTCGATTTGTGTGACTTAGACCACTTGAGAAAGAACCAGACTCCAATAAGTAAAAGTGTGGTGGCGACGTTTACCTCCCAAGCGCCTCTACTGAAATGCAGATGCCAGGGTGAGATTGCTAGGATGAGAGCAGAAATCAGGCCTAATACCTCACCCCTTCCGTTCCCCTCTCCTATAACTAAATCAGGAGATTTCGCCCTTTGGGTAGGAGAGGGGTTTGGGGAGAGGTATAATTCTTTGCAAAGTAAGTAAATAAAATAGACTGCCAGGATGCCAAAGAGCGCGGATGGCAAACGGACAGCCAGCTCAGTGAGACCAAGAACTTTTATAAAAGGAATTAACATGTATGCGTAGAGCGCTGGTTTAAAGTCCCCAAAAGACTCGAGATTGATGGGCAAAAAGTGGCCATGCTCGTCGCGACCAGTGGTCATAAGCGAATAGGCGTTGTAACCCAAAGCTGCCTCGTCAGCATTGAGGCCAGATGGGTATTGCGACAGACCAACTAGTCGAAGCGCGGAAGCCAAAAGCAGTATTGAAATTAAAAAATATCTTTTCATTTGAGACCCACGATACGTAAGCCATGTAACCCATTTGGATACTCTATCTCTCCTAGGCGCACGAGATTGGCTGGATTTAGATCCTGCTCTGGTAGTTCGTACTGGTCGCCGACAAAAATCGTGGACGTGTATCCTCTTTCGGCTGGCCAGTCGACCTTTTTGAAGACGTATTTTCCCCAGCTGGCTACTTCACCTACGTCGCCTGTGGCACTCTGACTTATGTTTGCCCAGGGCTGATAAAGACGAGGGTCTACTTGGTTGTAAAAGAGGACAAATATATAAGGCTGACCCAGAGTGTTTGTAAAAATGACTTTGTCAAAACTGTCTATATTGTTGTTTACTAACTGAATGGCTCTTTTATAAGGGTATAACCACGCGGAGGCGGCATAATGGGGAGTATGGACGTAATACAGATCCAGATAGTAGATAGTAAAAAATCCGAGGGCTGATATGAATAGGAAAAATAGGATCTTGGACTGCAAAAGCTTGGAAAGACCAACCGCACTTAAAAGAGTCAGGGGAATCACCATAGGAAAACTGCGAACTCCAGATACCACGTCTCGAGACAGACTGGAGGCAATAGGTGAAGTGACCAGCCAGAAGAATAATAAAAACGATCCTCGAGATGGTCTCTTTATGACCCAGTACAGGCCTAGTAAAATAGTGATGACTTCGACGGGGTGAAAATAACCATAGTATGCCGTGGTATGCCTGATGTTTGACCAGTCACCTTCGAAGAATAAATACCTAGGAGAAAAGTGATTTAGATATCTTTCTATTACCCCCCTAAACTGATCCAAAGACTCGGAGTGAAAGAGAAGATACGAGATAAGGCTGTCATTGCCTTGATCTAAAATGTTTTCTACCGATTCTTTGGACCGGGTGTAGTTGAACACACTAAGCGTGTTCAGCCTGCCTGACTGAGTAGATAGACCAACAACAATAGGAGAGGCAACAAGTAAAAATAATACCCAGGGGACGACGAGCTGCTTTTTTGACTTAGCAATAAAGAAAAGGGCCAGAAGAATAACTGGGGTCATGAACTTGGCGGCTTGATAGCTCCAAAGGGTGAGGCCCATGAAGAGAGAAGATAGAAGTATGAATGATGAATTATGGATTTTTTGATGTCTTAAAAATAAGATCAGACCCAGAGATGTGAGAAATAGACTGAGGTTTGTCTCCCAAGCCCCTCGGGAAAAGTGGATGGCCCAAGGATTTATGGCTAGTAAGAATGCCGCCAGAGCACCCACTGATCTAGAAAACAGACTATGGCCAAGTAGAAAAATAACCAAGACCAGACCTGATCCCAACAGGGCAGAGGGAAGCCGAGTGGCAAACTCATTTAGACCCAAGAATGCGACAGATGGCACGGCCAGATATGCGTACAGACCAGGCTTGTAGTCACCAAAAGATTTCAATACAATGGGAAGTTTTTCCCGGTACTCGTCTTTGCCGGTCAAAAACAAGGAGTAGGCATTGTAGCCTAAGGCTGCTTCATCCCAAGTAAACCCGAGGGGTCTGACATCGAGCTTATACGCACGCAGGACGAAAGCTAAAAAAAAGATCAAAAGGGGGATAAGAAGTTTTTTGATCATAATTGATTGATGAAGAAAGCTGGTTCTCCGTCTCTAAATGATACCTCTTTTAGGAAACCTGACCCCACTGGATTGTCTGGGCTGGAGATGACTAGATATTTTTTTTGCGTGTCGAGTGCTTTTATATAATCCAATAGTTCCCAATCGTTTACATACTTGAACTTGGCAAAGCCACCTACCCAATACCAACTGGCGTGGTAGTCCCATACTTTTGAAGGAGACAGCTGATAATCGGCCGGGTGTGGAGTCAGATAAAAATTCATGAATTCGTGAGGTTCTCCGTACCTTTTGGTAAATATAATCTGATCGTAATTTTCATAATTGGCCTTAATGAACTCAGCTACTTCAAGATGACCGTATTGCCAGGACCAGGAGTAGTCGCGGGTGTAAGACCCTTTGTAAACCTGGAGATAAAGAGCCGCCTGCAACAGGCTCAAGCTTACAAACAGGACAAGAACTATGTGACCCAGTCTTTTGCCAAATGCGCCTACTCCACTGGCTATGAAGATGGCAAATAAGGGCATAAGAGAAATTGAACGCAACACATGAGGAGTATCACGCGTGGCACTGCTGGCAATAGGAGCTAGAAGAAGCCATGTGATGAGAAACTTATTTTTCGCACCTCGGACTAAGCCGAGGTAAAAAAATGGCAAGGCTACTAGATAAAATAGCCCAAAGCTGGGCACACTGAACTGGTAGTTTGTGGGGCCTTTGATGAACAACTGGAAGGCAGAAAAGTGACGTAGATAATTTTGGGTGAAAACTGCTGCAAAATAAGTAGCTTTGTTATAAACAAGCCGACCGCCGGGGCGCTGTTGGAGCTCATTGATATGGGAAATAGCGCCTGAGTCTAAAATAGTGGTCCAATAAAACCTGGCCTGACCGGACGGAGAGAGAAGTTGCAAAAATATGGGGACGAAGAGTATTGTGTATAACGTATAATGTATTAAGTATATTTTGTGGTTTTTCCGATTGAGTAAAAAATATACGATAGGAAAAAGGGGGGAGAGGATGCGAAAACTGTTGTAAGTCCAGGCAGACAGTCCCAGAAAAAAAATAGCCCAAAAAAGTCTTTTAGTAACTAAAAGACTAAGTCCCAAAAGAAACAACATAACGGCCAAATTTGCCTCTAGGGCTACGCGGGAGACAAAGAAACTCCAAGGAGAGACGGCAACAATAAAAGCTGAAAGTAACGCGATGTAGGACCTCTTTGTCAGCCTGTGCGCCAAGTAATACACCAGGAAAATACTGATTACTCCGGACAAGGCAGACATCAGTCTGATGCTCACCGTATTTAGCCCCAGAGACTTGATCCATGGGGTAAGGAGGTAGATATAACCTGGAAGCTTGAAGTCCCCGAAGGCTCTAAATAGTGTGGGCGTGGTCATCCCCCATTCGTCTCGTCCGGTCAATAATAATGAGTAAGAGTTGTAACCTAGTGAGACTTCGTCCCAGTTTGGACTAGGTGGATATGAGTCAAGTAAAGGAAAACGCAGTAGGGCTCCTAAAAAAACAATTACGGTCAATATGATTAGGTTAATTTTTTGCATGTCGCAAAGTAAGAAAGGAAATAATACCAAGTAAGGCCGCCGCACTGATAATATTTCCCAAAACTCTAGGCCAGGTGTCGATAAACCTCAGGATGACATTACGATTATCCGAAGAAAGATCAATGGTAATTAGCCCGCTATCCGGATGGGGATAGACTTCTTGTTGCACCCCGTCTACCAGGGCGGTCCAGCCAGGAAAATAAACCGTGGGGAACACGATGCTTGCTTGGTCGCTTTCTACTACTACGGCATACGTCTGGGCGGCCGTGGCTCTGGTGACCTGCGTGACGGCCGCCAAACCAGATTCAACCCATGGATCCTTGGGTGCCAAAACCCGCGGTGGGTCACCTGCGGTCTTGGGCCAAAAGTCTTTGTGAGCATCCATCTGACCGTGTAAACTGGCGCCAGAAAAATACTCGGCATCGGTCGTGTCTCTCCAGATATCTGGACGGAAATAGGCGATGTTAGTTGCGATAGCCAGCACCAAAAAGGCGATCAAGATAATCTTTGGGATACGAATCAAGGAAAATGAAGCCCCGATCGAGGCGGCGATGAAAAAGGCTGCTGGAGACAGATAACGCCAGGGGAACTGAATGTAAGTGAGATAAGGCAAATGACGCCAGATGATGTCTGACTTTCCATGAGTAAGAAATAAACAAAATATGCCAATGCCAACCAGAACTAGGCTGACCAGACTGCGCTTGTATATAGCGATAAGACCCGCGAGTCCTAGTAAAATTCCCTGAACAGTACCGACGGAGAAACTCATACCATCTCCAGTACTCCAGACGGAGGCTCCGTAACCCCAAAACCGGGTGACAAAAAGCTGTTTTAGAGTAGTGTAGTGCAACTGAAAGTTGTAGTAACCATCTTGGGTGGCAGTCTCCAGCGAAACCAGTGAGGTCTCTATAGCCACGGGTAAAATATAAAAGGCTGATAATAGGATGGACAACAGGGCTGCCACCATAAGTCCAGGTACGCTGGAGAATCTTTTGGTCGTGAATATCCGGTAAACGGCCCATACAACCAGAACCTGGGAAAACATGACAAAAGATAGATTGTGAGTAATGAGCAAAAGTGCCGTGGTGAGACCAAGGCCCACAAAATGTCTGGGCTTCGAAGTGATAATAGCTTCGTCGAGGAAATATAGAATGAGCGGAAAAAAGACAAAGGCAAACGCTTCGTTTAATGCCCCTCTGACCCAAATATCGACAGACCGGTAAGGGGCATATACATAAAGCACAGACGCCAACATGGAGTATGTCTGGGAGCAAAATCTTCGCATGAGCCAGTACATCCCAACACCCGAGGCGACTAGGGAAAAAATAAACACTCCTTTAGTCGCGTCTATGACGCTGAATCCCAAAAGGACAAAGATCTCACCTACCCAATAAGGGAATTGGCCATAAAAATTGAATACTGGCTCGCCGTAACCATTTTCGGCATCCGGAGCCCATCTCGCTGGAAACACTCCATCTGCGACGCTGCCGGTAAACTGTTGCATGCGAAATGGATGAGCGTCGTGCATAGTAAAAATGCCTGGTTTTAGCATCAAGCCAAACGACGGCAACATGAGCAAGATGAGTATCAGTATGTTTTTTTTCATGGACCTTTCTCTACGACTCGGAAAGCGGTGATGCCGTTTGGATAATCGATGTGAAATTATTCGTTGTGAAAAGTGACGACCTCGTCAGGCTTGCCAACATACAGGGTTGGGACTAACTCTGGATGAGGGGCATAAGAATCACCAAAGTGAAACTTGCCTATCGAGTAATCTGACAATTGAT
>CAYHIN010000026.1:0-11764 GCA_964356705.1 uncultured Gammaproteobacteria bacterium | reverse complement strand
AAAAATTCGCGACTCACTCTACACAATGGAGATTACGAATTTATCCAAGCCACAAAAACTTGTATTTTTAGACTCGTTTTATAAAGATTGGACATTATACATTGAAGGTCCCACACCTCTTGCATTTCAAAAAGGACAAAATGTCCCAGTACAAGGATTCGCAAATGGGTGGGAGATAGATCCAGCACAATTAAAGAAGGAGTTTTCATCCAGCTACTACACCCAGAATTCCGACGGTTCAATAAACTTCAAGGCCACTTTATACTTCGAACCAGATAAATATAACAAAGCGATTAGAACAGTTAGCATTACCAGCTTTATAGTTTTGGGACTGTCGCAATTTATATTATTGATTAGAAAGGCAAATGCATAAATTAAAAATAGTCATTGGGATTTTTTTACTATGGCTATTAATCCTCGCATCATACCTTTTCTTTTCGGTCTACAATGACATCAAAGTTCACAAACTACTAAATTATACAGATACCTATAAAAGTTCAGAGGTGGAAGTTAGTGTAACCCAGCAAAACCCCACTTCCATAAAATATCTCTTCAAGATATCATCTCGTGATGACTTCCTAGGTTCAATATCATTCAAGTACTTTAGATTGAAGGACAATCCCGGCCAGGTGATTTTTAGGATAAAGGAAGATGGAGCCAGTGATTGGTATGCCGAAAATCGCTACGACTTCTCATTTTTTAATAATGACGATAACTATCAGTTTGGATTCCCTGAGATATTGAGATCAAGGGGTAAGAAATACATTCTCGAGTTTGAAATCGTAACACCCTCATTATCCTCTAAGCCAAACTTTCTTGATCTCAAGAAGATTCCCATTCTAACAACAAAATATGTATTCCCTCGTGACACCTACTATAGGTCTCCAAGTAAAATGTCCTTCATCCTATACAGCAGAATTAAGTCTGTTTGGGTGGAGATGGATAAAGTTAAAGCAATTATTTATTCACTAGCAATAGCGATTATCACATCACTGGTCGCTACTCACAGAGAAACTCACAGTTCTCAAAAAATGAAGGAAAAGTCGAAAATATTAAAAAAATATCGTAGGGGTATTGATACTTTATCAAGCAATTTAAATTTCTTTTATATACCCGTTGGTATCTTTGTAATCCTTACAATTGCCATGGTCTCAGGCAATTTTCTACTAGCTGAGCGCATGTCTATGTATCTTTGGATCGCATTTATTTTAAGCATTGTTGTATATATATTCCAAGTAACGATTTTAAAAAAAATCGAAAAAATCAATCAAACTATACGTCTAATCAGTACAAACACAATTTCTTTATTAGATGATCTAATCACAAGAAAGGGGTTGTTGGTTATTGGGATACTATTTGTTCTTTTGACAGGTTTTTCAAAAACATACTATCTAGGAGGAGACGACTCGAGAATCTTTTACTTATACCCTTATGAGTTTCTAGACAACTATAGTACGAAAATTGTCTCAGACACGGGCCTAAGCCAACTGGCAAACATTATTCCACCCTCTACACTGTCCCCCTTTATTGTGTTTGTTTTAGTTCTAAAAAAACTTTTACCTTTTTTAAATCTCCAGGCTTTACTCAGTTCAGCAAACATTTTCGGCGGGATAATTTCATTTTATTATTTATTTTGTTATCTATTAAAACCGTTAAATAAACATGAGCGCGTCTCAATCCTGGTCTGTTCGTTTATGTATGTATTTTCTATCTTCAACTTCTACACATTATTTAACTCACGTTTGATAGCTGAGTACTTAATATCCTTATTTCCTCTATCTCTACTTTTAGTGATCAGGGGGATTAACGAACAAAGGCTTTATCTGATTGTGGCGACAGTAATCATATGGTCAGTCTTTGGTTTTTTTACTGTCACCTTTCCATTATCAGCAGCAGCCCTACTTACAATTTTACCGTTACTAATTTTCATAGCCAGAAAACATATCTTAAGAACCCTACTCTATTTACTTGGAGCGGCTATTTTTTTCTTTGCCTTAAATATTCACTGGTTGTACTTTGTGCCGTACACAAACTTTTCCAAACAACTGCCAGGCGCCACTGTAAAAAGTCTTACCTCAGAGGAATTTATAGTTCAAAACGAAGAAGGGATAAGGACAGTCACAGGTATCAATAACAGCTTCTTTCCACTTCTAAACTCTTACCACAAGAAAATTCAACTTGATTTTCATTGGCCTCAATTGCCCATTTATTTATCTTGGTATCAAAAATATCTTATTGTGGGCTTTCCACTAATAGGGATTGTGATCGCAGCCGGCCTCTTAATTCATAAGGACAAAACTAGGAGCGAAATCTATGCAGTTTTGATCATTTGTTTTGTTTTAGCTCTATACTTTTTTACAGTCCAAATCGGACCCTGGGGGACCGGAATCTTTATCTGGTCGTCAAATCACATCCCCGTATTTGTTGTCTTTCGTAACATGTATGACAAGTTTGCATACTCACTTGCTTTCCAGTGGGCAGCAGTGTTGTCAGTTAGTTCTATTGTATTTTTTAAATGGATGAGCTCAGAAAAGCACCGATCATATTTATTGTTCGCGATGATAGTCATTACCCTATTAAACGCGAAGCCATTTATTTTTAATGAGTTCGAAAACCTACCTTATTGGACTACACAGATGAGTCGTGACGGCATACGAGGATTCCACCCTGATTACCTAGAATTAATCGAGTTTGTGAAGCACAACCCAGGCGTAGGTCGCTATTTATCCCTGCCGCTTCTTACTGGAAACAGCGTCGTAGTGCGTGATAGTTTCGCAAAGGATCGATACTACGCCGGTGTGTCACCCCTTCTACTTCTAACTGATAAAAACGATCTTTCAGGACTACTCAGCTTCGGAAATAAAGCAAAAGACGTATTCCATTGGTTAGAAAAAAAAGATTATGGGAGTATTGGTTATTTACTGGAACAATATAACGTCGAGTTTATTATCGTCACCAACAACACCCCAGAGGACCTCCAACATAGTTTTATGTTCTCCGATGGCTTGTTCGACCTTCAAACCAAGGCATTTGTAAAAGAACTATTGGGAGAAAAGATAAGAGATTTTGGAACCAATTACAGCCTATACAAGATAAGTCCAAAATACAAAAGTAACAAGCTTTACATTACAGACAGCCCCGGTTCTTTTGAAAATCAGGGGGCAAACCTCTCGTTCAAAAAACTTGCCAGCCATGACTATGATATCAGCATATCTGATCTCAAAACCCCCCTATCTTTAGTGTTTCTAGACCCATATCTGGATGAGTGGGAGCTTATGACAGTCAGTGGTCAGAAAGTAGGGTTAGACAACCACCATCTCGTGTTCGGTTACGCAAACCTTTGGGAAATTGATCCCAGCGTAATTAAATCCAGCCTACCTGAGACTGATTATCAGATACATCCCGACGGCAGCATGAGCTTAAACATAAAGCTGTACTTTCGTCCATATGATAATTTTCTTGTGCTGAATATTGTATCTATTTCAGCATATGTGCTTGGGATCGTCTATATACTAAAAGCGGTTAAGTTTAATTTTGGCAAATGATTATTTTAATTACATTTTTAGTGATTATTGACGCCTTGTTCCTACCAGCCACTGGCCTTACTGTAAATTTTTTATTTCCGACGATAATCCTGTTAAGCGTTTGGAAAATTCGTCAAGACAGAAGTTTTTTCAAATTGTCACTATTCTTCATATCCATAGCATGCTTTTTGTATTTTCTGATCGGCAACGACATACAAGAGATAGTTATTCGAAAGTTTTCGGACTGGACAATCATCTATATGCTACTAGGGGCAATAAAAATTCTATGGTTGAGAAAGTAATTTATCTGGGCCTTCTAGGGCTTCTTGCTCTTTCGGTCCCTCTGTTGTTATTTAACAAAATTGACCGCGCCCAGAGCACCTTAGAATTAGCGTATATATGCATAGTCCTTCTTGTAATTACATACACTTTTAGATCAATGCACAAATGAGCCTACTTCTTGGAGCACATGACTTTCCATATCTATTCTTAGATCAAGCTGCTCAGCTATTGACTCTACCATTGGCCTGGACTCCACAGAGCCACGATGGCTTGGGAGTATTTACTCTATCCACCCTATGGACTTGGCCATACGGGCTAATTTATGGCCTAGCAGCGAGAGTGGGTATTGATTTTGGTTGGACCACAATCGTATTTGGCATAGTGTTAACCTTTATACTAAGTTGGATCAGCATGGGAGCGCTCTTAAGTGCTTTTCCTCTTTCTATATCAGCTAGACGAATAGGACAATTATTGTTTGCCGTTAATACTTACATACTCATGTTGATTGACGGTGGACAGCTAAGTCTGGCAGTCGGCTACTCTCTATTGCCACTTGCTATTTATTATCTTGATTCGCCAATTAAATTCATTTGGACCGTAAGCACAATATCCTTTCTTGATATCCGATACATATATGTTCTGGCCCTTTTTTTGTTACCAGTTACTCTATTCGAAAAAAAGCGCATATTATTCCACTTACGTACAGCCTTTCTCACATGTATTACACTGGCTTCATTACATGGCTATTGGTTATTACCTGCACTTCTTTCCCGCGCCCCATCCTTGCCGGTAAGCTACAGTCGCATTTCTCAAGTAGACAATCTAAGCTTCGCATCTATCTCACACGTGATTTCTTTTCTTCATCCTCATTGGCCCAAAAACATTTTTGGGCAAATATCAAAGGTCAGGGTAGAATTCCTGATCTTTCCAGCATTAGCTTTTCTACCTATCATTTTTTATAAAAGAAACAAAACTATTGCTTTTTGGTCTTTAAATACATTAGTTTTATTATTTCTTATCAAAGGATCGAATCCACCTTTGCCAAGTGTTTATTTATGGCTCTTCACGCACGTCCCCGGCTTCTCTCTTTTTCGCGATCCAACTAAATTTTTCCCCTTTTTGGCCATTTGTTACAGCGTTTTAATCTCTTATGCAATTGAGATTCTTCAGGCTCGAAACAATCGAATACCAGTTCTTTTCGCATTATTTATATTAACAATTACTGTCCCGAGCTTATTAACAGAATCTACTGGTCTTTTTTCATTACCTCGTCATGCAATGGAATACCAAAGTCTAGCAACCTTTTTATCAGCCAAATCCACTCCAGGGGGAATAATTTGGATTCCCAAGAAACCTCCTCTGGGATTTGGTAGTCCTGACCATCCATCTACAGATGCGCTAACCCTGGCTCAAAAGCGTCCATTTGCCACTGGTGTAGTTGGTAGCTATGACACTTTGAACTTTCTTCGCGAAGCTTCATACTCGGGTCAACTCCTTGATATCTCGAGTGTAGGTTATCTCGGCGTGGCAGCTGTTGATCCCAAAAGAGACAGCCTCAAACCGGAGGACGTTGGTTATCACCACACTTTTATAGATCAGCTAGAAGCCCTCTCCTGGATATCAGGCCGGGTAGATTTCGGGGAAGTCGTCCTTTTATCCACTACCTCCCACCAGGACACTTTTTTTGTTCCCGAGAATACCACTTTTGTGGTAGGTTCCGATTTGATTTATAACACTACTCCAGAATTGGCTAATTCAGCTATGATATTTGCAGAGGAACACCCCGCCCTTTTGGAGCAGATTTCCAGGTTCCCTCAAGCAAATTTTTTATCTACCAAAAAAATTACAGACACAGCAGCTTCCTTTCTATCGCAGAAATACATGTTTTTTCCGGCAAGCCAGCTAGATTTTTCACCAAACGAAACAGGGTGGTGGAAAAGGGATTCCTCAGATTTAATCAGATGGCGTGATTTTCTCCAACAAAAATACAGATTAGACAACCAGGACTTTGATTTTGGTGGAGGTTGGGCCGTATCTGAGGGTGAGCACGATCTGAGAATTTCAAAATTATCTTGCAAAAAAGACTGTGTCTTACTGGCACGTGTGATGTTCCATTCCAAAGGTGGAGATATCATATTTACTTCCAATCAGGTCGAAATTGGAAAAGTATCGACGCAAACGTACACTAGTGATAAAGAGACTTTTGATCAGCCTGAAAAATACGAAGAAGCCGATTTCTACTGGAAAGAGGTGGGGCTCGCAAAGAATTCAAAGGAAATTGTTATAAAAAGCTCAGGGGAAATTAACGTGCTAAATGCAATCGCCTTAGTTCCAAAAGACATATGGCTAAGCCTCCAAAAGAAAGCAGATCAGCTTCATAAAATTCCGATTGCACCCCGAAGTAATAAAGTAGAAATAAGTTATATAAAAAAAAATCCCGCGCATTTCACAGTCACAATCAAAGGAGAAGACAAACCACTTACACTCGCCTTTGCGCAAAACTACGATCCCTTATGGCAAGTAGCAGGTCAGTACAGCACGCCACTCTACAGTCTCATAAATGGCTTTTCTTTACCAGGCACAGGAGTATATGATGTGGCATTCACGCCTCAAAGATATGTCATTCCTGGGTTATTTATTTCTATTATAAGCCTGATGACTTTAGTCACGGTAAGTTATATATGCAAGTGGCGATAATAGGAGCAGGTTTTACTGGTCTCTCGGCTGCATACTTTCTCTCCAAACGAGGGGTAAAAGTAACAGTTTTCGAAAAAGAGGCGCACCCAGGCGGCTTGGCCTTGGGATTCAAGGACTCAAAATGGGACTGGTCGTTAGAACAGCACTATCACCACTGGTTCGTGTCAGACTCGGCGATACGTAAGCTAGCAGAAGAGATCGGCCACCCAGTCCGCTTTGTCAGACCCAAGACCTCAACCCTCGTAGACGGATCCATCACTCAACTAGACTCGCCTAAGAGTTTGCTTGCCTTTACGCCTCTACCCATGATCGATCGCTTGCGTACTTGTGTAGGTCTGGCTCTGATGCGATTCAATCCATTTTGGAAGATGTTCGAGTTCTTCTCGGCAGAAAAATACATAAAGACAACTATGGGAGAGCTGTCGTGGAATAAGCTATGGGGACCTCTGTTCCATGGAAAATTCTCCTCTTTCACTCCGGTTATTTCTGCCACCTGGTTTTGGGCCAGAGTATTCAAGCGCAGTGCCAGCCTGGGTTATCCTGAGGGTGGATTCCAATCTTTAGCGGGCGCCATCGAGACTAAGGCCAAGCAAAATTCTGCTTCATTTGTATACAACTGCGAGGTGCAAAAAATTTCCGAGGAAAAAGATGGCAAGATCAGTATCCAAACGCCAAAAAAAGAATACATCTTCGACAAAGTGATTTTTACTCTCCCGACCCCACTCTTTTTTAAGCTCACCCCATCATTGCCAGACGACTACAAGCAAAAATACAAGTCATTACATGGGATTGGAGCCGTAAATCTTGTTTTGGCTTTAAAAAAACCATTTTTGTCAGACGGCACTTATTGGTTAAATATCAACGAGTCCAACATGCCGTTTTTGGCTGTAGTCGAGCATACAAACTTTATGCCCCAAGCATCATACGGAGATGATCACCTGGTCTATGTTGGCAACTATTTGTCTACGGATCATCCATTTTTTGGATTTACGAGCAAACAGTTGATAAACAAATTTTTGCCTTCACTAAAAAAGATAAATCCTGAGTTCAAGTCCGACTGGATTAGGGATTCCTGGGTGTTCAAAGCCCCTTTTGCCCAGCCCATAGTCACCACACACTACTCCCAGCTTATTCCTCCTATGACCACTCCCGTAAACAATCTGTTTCTTGCAAACATTCAGCAGGTATATCCTTATGACCGGGGGACCAATTATGCAGTAGAATTAGGGGAGAAAGCAGCCAAGTTATGTACAAGCGAATCAAAACTCTTCTAAACACCCAGACAGTCCGTCAGTCTTCCATTACCACCATTTCTACTTTTGCATCAGCGGGCTTGGGAGCCGTCTTCTACCTAGTTCTCGCTCGAGTCTTGGGATCTTCAGAATATGGACTATTCACTCTTTGTCTTACCATTCTCATTACTATAGTCACTGTGGCTGACGTGGGTATGGGTCAAGGGATAATTCGCTTCATAGGCGAACATCGAAACTCTGAAAAGTATCTAGGGTATGCCAATTTTGCCCTAAAGACAAAAATTGTTTTAGGAGTAGTAAGTTGGGTCGGACTCATGGTTTTTTCCTCAACCATAGCCCGGCTTCTCGGACAGCCCAGTCTACAAAGAGTTCTGCCGGTCGTAGGTTTTGGTGTGTTCTCCTATGTATTGGCGTCGTACGCTTTTACCATGCTCCAGGCCATGCAAAAATTTGTGGTCTGGGGTGGCCTTCAGATTGGGTCAAATCTTGTCAGACTCATGTTTCTGTGGATCTTGTCTTGGTTTACACGCATCGATGCTTATTCTGCTCTTTTAGTATTTAGTCTCACATCATTTATTAGTTTTGTCCTATCTTGGTTCTGGCTAGATCGTAAGATTTTTTCCGCTCCTTCAAGCAAAGATCATGCTTTTCACTTTTGGGATTTCAACAAATGGACCGCCTCTTTCAGTATGTTATCAGCTGTCGTATCCAGACTTGACATCTTTTTGGCCAGTAAATACTTATCTTTATCCACTGTCGGTACCTACTCTTTGGCAGTGACTATGGTTTCATTTTTGCCCCAACTATCAGTAGCCATAGGAGCGGTTACTTCGGCAAAGTTTGCCAATAAGTCAGATGGAGTCGATGCCAGGAATTATCTCAAAAAAGCCTCCATCTTCTCCACTCTGATCGGTCTCGGAGTCAGTCTACTTATGGTCCCGACCGCCTACATAGTCGTATATTTTGCCGGAAGCGAGTATCTCGCATCATTGGCGCCATTTCTGGTCCTCCTTCTGGCCCAGATTGTCTTTATGGCCGGCAACCCCCTTCGAGACTTTATTCTATATTTTATGCGCACCCCCAAGATTTTCTTTTGGACAGCAGTTGTCCAAGGAATTGTGATTCTTGCTGCGGGCACCTGGCTCATTCCTATCTATCAGACTTCGGGCATTGCCATCAGTGTATTGATTAGTCAGATTGTGCTGGGTTTTATGTGTCTGGTTTACTTTTTTCACAATAAAAATAGATGAAGATAGTGGTTCACACACTGGTTAGAAATGAGCAAAATTGGATCTGGTACGCTTTGAATTCGATCATTGATTATGTCGACGAGATTATGGTGTGGGATAACAATTCTACAGATGATACAGTAAAGATTATCAAATCGATTAGTAGTTCCAAGATAAAGTTTCATCAAGCAGGGGATTTAGACAAAGACTCATTTACAAAAGCTCGGCAAAAGATGTTAGAAGAGACCAGTTCTGATTGGATCATGATGCTAGACGGAGACGAGATCTGGCCCCAAGCCGCCATTTCAGAGGCTGTGGATCTTATTCACTCGGGGAAAAACTTGGAATATTTAGTCCACCCATACTCAAATCTGGTCGGTGATGTCTTTCACTACCAAGACGAATCGGCTGGAAGATATACAATTAAAGACCACACTGGCCACATGAACATCAGGTTCATCAACACCAGTATTCCCGGTCTCCACTTTGGTAGACCCCACGGTCAGCAAGGACTATTTGATAACAATGAAACCCTAATCCAAGACAGAACCCCTTTTCATGGGATATTCATGGACCAAGGATATTTACACACGACCCATCTCCATAGGTCAAAATCAGACTCTATTACCATGAAAAGATCATTTAAGTACAAATATGATTTAGGCCACACATTTCCAGATACTTTCATGTACCCCAAGTCTTTTTATCTACCCCACGAAGAATATATTGCCGACCCTTGGAAGAAGAGAGATGCATGGTACAGTTTTATCGCCAGTATCCAAACTCCTCTAAAGTATATAAAGCGCCGATTTGTACACTCTCCCAGTGGATACTAACTAAAATAGCTTTGATACCACAAGTCCAGTGTCAAAAGACTCCACAGTTTAGGACCGTAGTCAGATTTGGAAGAGTGTTCGGTCAGCATTCTTTTTACCTCAGACGTTTTAAACAGAGTTTTTGCTATAGATTTTCTTGAGTTGATCTGTGAGATCATATATTCACGTAGCTCGCCGGTAAACCATTTATCCAAAGGTATTGTAAACCCCATCTTTTTTCTGTACAGATTTTCCCTGGGTACCAATCCCTCTAGTGCCTTTTTCAAAATAAATTTGTTTACCCCGTTGTGGACTTTCAGTCCGTAAGGGATTTGAGCTGAAAGCTCCATCATCTTATGATCAGTAAATGGCGACCGGGCCTCCAGACTCGAGGCCATGCTGGCAATATCAACTTTAGTTAGTTGGCTGTCGGAAAAATAATTTGCCAGATCGGCTCCCACCAGAGAGTCTCGTACGTTTGTAGCCAGCACCTCATCACATTTCTCGCTCCACAGTTCATAAGAGCTGTTGTCTTGGCTATAGGCCAGCATCTCTTTGTCATACAGCTCTCTCTTGTCCGGCCTAGTAAAGTAACAGTTATATTCCAAGAAGCGGTGTCGTATATCCACTTTCTGGCGATCCAAAAATCTTTTCCCTCTGGGCCATTCACCAACAATTGACCTTCCTACTTCAGACAACCAAGGTACTCGACTCAGAGCGTAATCGCGAGCAAGTTTATTGTGTCGCAAATATCCACAAAAACTTTCATCGCTTCCGTCTCCGTTTAAAATCACTTTTACAAACTTTCCCGCCAGCTGACTTATCATATAAGTAATCACTGCACTTCCATCCGCAAAAGGTTCCTCATATTGTTTTACGATTTCCGGCAACACCTCAATGGATTGGGGACTCACTACTAGTTCCAAATGGTCGGTTCCAAATTTGTTGGCTATTGTTCTTGCATACTTTCTCTCGTCCGCCCTGGGGTCATCAAAGCCGATGGTAAAGGTCTTAATGGGCTTAGATGTATTTTTTGCCATCAGAGCCACGACAGCACTAGAATCTACTCCTCCAGATAAAAAAGCCCCTACTGGTACATCCGATATCATCCTCAGCTTTACCGATTCTTCGAGCTCGTCGTAGATTCTCTTTTTCCACTCAGAGACAGACAAGTCCAATGTGTTTCTAAAGTCCAATTGCCAATACCTTTTTTTCTCGATTTGACCGGACTTTAAGTCCAGGATCATATAGGAGGCCGGCTCCAGCTTTGATATCTTCTCAAATCCCGTAAATGGAGCCGGACAATAGCCAAAAGTCAGGTAGTGATGAATCGCCAGCCAGTCAGGTCTCGCCCTCACTTCCTTTTGAGTCAGTATCGCCTTCAATTCCGATGCAAATATTAAAGTCTTTTTATCCCAATAATATTTTAAGGGTTTTTTCCCCATTCGATCCCTGGCAAAAAAGACTATATTTTTTTTCAGATCATAGATCGCAAATGCGAACATTCCCCTCAGTCTTTCCAGGCACTCAACGCCATACTCATGATACAGAGCCAATATGACTTCCGTGTCAGATCTGGATTTGAACCTATACCCTTTTTTTGCCAGTTTGTTGGCCTCTTCCTGAAAGTTGTAGATTTCGCCGTTAAACACGATCCAATATCTATTTCTAAATCCCATGGGTTGGTGACCTTTCTCGGACAAGTCTAGTATTGCCAGTCTCCTACTGACCAGACCCACTTTCTTGTTTTCTGATACAAAAATTCCTTCATCATCCGGCCCTCTGTGTATGATTTTCCCCGACATTCTTTCCAGGTCCGAAATTCTCACAAGATCGTCACCCAGACAAATTTTTCCTGCAATCCCGCACATCCCTCGGAGTATACATGAACCAGATAGTGGATTAAAATTGCAAAATGGATGATCCCGTAGGTAAAAAAACATTAGACGTCATGTCTCACGCCA
>CAYHIN010000025.1:0-11997 GCA_964356705.1 uncultured Gammaproteobacteria bacterium | reverse complement strand
TGTTTGAGTTTTTTTCGGGATTGGGGCAATATTAATGTAATGAGAAAAACCTTTGGAACGTTTTACGGCTATCTCTTTCGCCATCCGGCCTTGTTTTTGGGCGGGATGGTCACGCTGGTCATTGCTAGGTCTGCCGAGAACATGCAGAACTTTTTTGTGAAGTGGATAGTCCAAGCCGTCACAACTAATGACTATGAAACGGCAATCCGCCTGGTTCTATGGATGGGAACAGTGCTTCTATTTGGAACTTTTTTTCACATAATCTCGCAGATGCTAGGAGACAGATCGGCCATGAGAACACTCGTGGATGTAAATCTGGATGCACTGAAAAAAATCCATGAACTGGACTTTTCTTATCATGCTGAAAAGAGCTCCGGGAGACTGATCTCTCTGACCAAAAGAGGAGAAGATGCAATGTTTAACCTGACTGAGATCATAAATAGAGAGCTGTTTGGAACCTTGATCGGATTTGGGTTTTTGCTGTATGCATTTTGGGGCACGGATCCGAAATATGTGGCGATCACGCTGTTTGTCTTGACATTATCGGCCATCACCATGAGACCGCTTATAAAATACAACATGGGAAAAAGAAAGGAACTCACCCAGTGGGATGACCGGATATCGGGTATGCGGATCGATAATTTTATCAACTTTGACACGGTCAAATATTTTGCCAAGGAAGAGTTTGAACAAGGAAGATTTTTGAAGGCACTGCGTTCTTGGGATAGTGCGGCACAAGAATATTTTAATACCTTCAGATTATTTGATCTGACTATCGGAAACTATGCAAACCTGGCAATCACGGCTACCATCTTAGTGGCTGTATGGGATCTGACATCTGGACGAATAGACTTGGCTAGCTTTGTTTTGATCTCCTCATTTTCTGTGACGGTATTTCCCCGCTTGATCGCCGTGCTTATGAATATCCGTTCAATTGCAAAAAGATACACCGATTTGCAGGACCTGTTTAAAATATTTGAGGAGAAATCCACCGTTGCCGATGCTGCAGCTCCACTGACTATAGATAGTCTGAGAGGAGAGATAGTCATAGACGATGTATCTTTTGCGTATCACTCCAGGGCTCGGGTGTTTCGTAACTTGAGTCTCAACATTAGGCCAGGAGAATCGGTGGCTCTGGTCGGTCTATCTGGGTCGGGAAAAACTACTCTAGTAAAGCTACTCATGCGCATGTATGACACGACGCTCGGAGAAATCCGAGTAGACGGAGTGGATGTAAAAAATATGAAAAAAAGTTACCTGAGAAGTCTAATCGGGATTGTCCCCCAAGACCCTATCATGTTTAACAACACCATCGGCTACAACATAAAATATGGCAAACCAGAAGCCTCGGAGGAAGAAGTGTGGGAAGCGCTGAGAGCTTCCATGCTGGAACGGTTTGTGAGATCCTTGCCTGATGGTCTGGAGACTAAAGTGGGAGAGCGAGGGATAAAGCTGTCGGGAGGACAAAGACAGAGACTGGCGATTGCCCGAGTGCTACTAGAAAAAGCCAAGATAATCATCTTTGACGAGGCTACTTCTTCTCTGGACTCGGAGTCAGAAGGAGCCATTCAGGACGCATTTTGGAACCTGGCCAAGGACCCGACAAACCCCAGAACGAGTATCGTGATTGCTCACCGTTTGTCTACTGTCATGCGAACTGACAGAATAATCGTCCTAAAACGAGGGACTATTGCTGAGTCTGGGACTCACAAGAAGCTAATCAAGCAACCCGGGGGATTGTATAAAAAACTGTGGGAAATGCAGCAGAATGGTTTCCTGGCGGAGTAACGTAAAATGAGGTTCTTATTTAAAGAAGGGTTTGGTTTTCCCTACTGCGTTTGCCCATGCTTGATCTGGAGTATCAAAAACCTCTGTGGACTGAAATTCAACAATCTCTTGTAACACAGGGTCTTTTTCTATCGGATTTGCTCCGGTCGCGGGATCAGGAATTATTGCTGTATTGGCACCAGCCACGTCTCTCGCAAATTTCATTACACCATCCAGACTACCAAGTGATGCTTTAACACCCAAGGCGTTCACTTTCGAAAACCCCAATGACTTAACCACTGCGCCCGCGCCTTCGGCAGAAGAACCATCCTCTGCACAAACAAATGTGTACTCATCACTTTCAGGTGCTTTTCTCATGACCTATAGTCTAACATCAAGCTGTCATTTTGTAAAGATGTGGAAGGCGGAGAAGACGGTGCCGGGGTAGTAGAGAGTCTCGGACTTGGCCTTGATCTGATCTGTGATCAGAGGCTGGTCGCCGGAGGCTATAACCAGATTATTGCCCTCAAAACGGGCGCTGCCCAATATATCAGTCCAACGTCTGGTACCGGGAGCCAGGAAATAAATGTTGCCAAAACGAAGCGCTCTAGCATCGGGAAAGATCTCCTCGTCTTGGAGAGGAAGAATCTTTTGAAATGTGGCAGGGTCTTTTTGGGCGTTAAATAAATAGGCCATGAGGAGAGTGTCGCGGCCGCCGTCTACATATACATGGTCATACTTTGGGGAGGCTGCTACTGCTTTTTGGATGGCCCAATCGAAGCCCCACTGATACGGCTTGGCCGACTCGGTGCGATACATGGTGAAGTAATATCCGTAAACGAAGAAGGTACTGAATGTATAAAGTATTAGGTATAACGTATAAAGTATCCTGGATTTTGAGAAGATGTATTTGTGGCCGAGGGTGATGATCATAATCAGAGCTGGGAGCATGATAAAGGTGCGAGCGGCGTGTCCCCCGCCGTCGCGAGTGAGGGCAGAGGGGATGGGAGCGAGAAGGAGCCAAAATAAAATTAGGGCTAGATTCTTCGACTGCGCTCGCGCTCCGCTCAGAATGACAACGATGCCAAGAACGAAGGGGAGGATGTCGATGAGCTGGAGCATGCCGATGCTGTCTTTGCTCGGTGAATGCCTGGGCTCAGTGTCCCCTTTTAGAAACAGGTATTCCGTGCCTAGGGTGGTCATGTAATTTGCGATTACCTTGCTTCCGATCTGCTCTGGCTTGTTGATCAAAATCTTGTCCACTAGCCGGGGAGAAAGACCCACCACCCGGTCGATGCCGGATGAAAGAATGGATTCAAGACGCCTTGAATCCACAGTAGCTGCAGTCGTAGGATCGGTAAAAACGGAGACGTGACTGAAACGGGTGCCGGATTTGCCAAAAATGCCGTCTGTAAAGACGGGGATGAAGATGACCAGGAAAGCCAAGGAGGCCAATAGAAAATGCTTGAGGTGGTTCTTGAGATATGAAAAGTTGGTCAAAAATAATACAAATAAGAACATGGGGACAAAGAGCTTGCCGGGACTGTATGCAGCTGATGCTAACCCAAAGAAAAGACCTGACAAGATTAGCCAGGCCGGTCGTTTGAGACCCTTGTAAAAACAGGCTAGGCCTACCATGAAGAGTGTGGAGAGAGAAATAGTTTCCACGCTCTTCTTTGAATACTGCAGATGCCAATGAGAAAGAGCCAAAAGCCCCGAAGCACTAAATCCTAATATCGAACTTCTAAACATTCTGGAGGCCAGGACGAACAGTGTGGCTACTCCCAGCATGCCCCAGATGAGGGCCGGGAGGCGGACTGATAAGGCAGATAATCCCAGCTTGGCGATAATGGGGACTGCGGAATAGATAAATACTGGAGTGCGATAGTCGGCAAAGGAGTGGGGGAAAAGAGGCATGGGATTGCCGTGATAGTCACAGCCGGTCTGAAAGAGGGATAAAGCTTGGTAACCCGTGTCCTGCTCGTCCCAATGAAGACCATTTGGGATCTGGGCTAGATCGTAAAAACGAAGAGTAAAAGCTACGAGAAGAATTACGGTTAAAGTGAAAAATTTAAGTCTCATCAGTCATTCTGAACGAAGTGAAGAATCCAGAAGAAGCCTGGATCCTTCGGTGCGCCTCAGGATGACATGATTATAAAGTATTAGCCCTGGGTGATACTGGCAACTTGTCTAGTTGACTTGGTTCTCACGTACTTGAGCTTGGCACGCCTAACGTGACCGGTCTTTTTGACTTCGATCTTGGCAATCCAAGGAGAGGAAAGGGGGTAAATACGCTCGACTCCGATGCCGCCGGCTGCGATCTTGCGCACTGTCATAGTCTTGTTTACATCCCGGCCGCGGATACCGATGACCAGACCCTCGAAGATCTGGATACGCTCTTTTTCACCCTCGAGAATGCGGTAATGGACTTTTATGAGGTCTCCTACGTGGAAAGTAGTATCTTTGACAACTGCGATATTGGTCATGAGGCTATTTTAACTCACTTGCGCCTATTTCACAATTCACCCAGAAGTTCAATTATGTGCCAACCACCTAATGCGTTTCCCAGCGCGTAGAAGCCAACAATCGTCCATTCTTGGTCAAGTTGCTAAGAACTTTCCTTTCCCTGCTTCGAAGCCAATAGAATCGTCTCGAGCAATAATGTTGGGTCTGCTCCATTTTCGAGCATGAATTCTACCGCCTGAGTGTAAATTTTTAGTCCTGAGGGCTCAACAATCACTGCATAAGTACCTGGATGTTTTGGTTGGGCTTGTCCAAATTGGAAAGCTCCTCCGGCTACTATTGAAAAATTTTCAAATCGTTTTATATCAATTCCCATGGATTTAATATTACTACTAGGAAAACAGAATGTCGATTTTTGTTTTTAGATCCTCGGACCAGGTCAGGCCGAAGGGGAGGGGGAGGATCTTGGCGGGGACTACGCCTTCAAAGATCAGCTCGGCTGGGCGGTCACCTTTGCTGGCCTGAAGAAGACTATTGAGAGTGACTAACTTTGATTGGGGAGTGCCTCTGGGGATTGTTATTGAGATGGCTATATGGCTAGATGGCTGAGTGGCTGGTTTTGAATATTTGCTGTTTTGGGCTTTGGGTAAGACTGTATCTGGACCTGTAAACTGAGCTGCGGTATCGGCTATAAGCGTGTAGGTCTGTTCCACTTCTTCTTCGTCCCCTTCGGTCTCGATGATCGTTCTATTTTCCAGCCGGCCGGTGACTATAACCAGATTGTCTATTTGCCAGCACAAATTTGTGGTGGCATAAGTCTTGGGAAAGACTACCACTTCGACGGCTTTTGAGAGATCCGTAATCTTGGCAAAACACATGGCTTCACCTTTGGCCTTGGTCACTACGTTGCGACAAGACTCGACTACTCCAACGACGGTCACGGTCTGGCCGGAGTGCTCGCCCTGGTAGAGATCTGAGATCTTGTGCGTAGGGAGACCGGAGGCATAGGCTTCTCCCAGACTTTGGGCGTGGGGATGCTCAGTCAGATAGAATCCCAGCAATTCTTTTTCTAGATTTAGCTTTTGCTTTTTTTCGATCTCGTCGATATCCGGCAGATTGTCGGTCGTGTCTTTTGGTCCCTCTTCTTCACCAAATAAACTAAACTGTCCGAGATTTTTGGCTTTGTTGACAGACATGCCGGACTCACGGATCTTATCAAGGCCTGCTAGCATGGCCGACCTCTTGCCAAAAGTATCTAGAGCACCGGTTTTTATCAGACTTTCCAAAACCTTGCGATTTACCTTACCTGCGTCGACTCGCAGACACAGATCGGTGAGAGACGTAAATGGTCCGGCTGTGCGAGCTTCTAATATTAAGGTGATGGCGACGTCGCCGACATTTTTTATCGCTGACAAACCAAAGCGAATACTGGTGCCATCCTCGATTGTAAACTGAGTATCGGACTTGTTTACATCGGGGGCTAGGACCTTGATCTTCATGCGCTTGCACTCATCGATGGCCTCCACGATCTTTTCAGTATTGCCACTTTCGGCGGTCAGAAGAGCGGTCATATATTCCACTGGATAGTTGGCCTTCAGATATGCGGTCTGATACGAGACTATCCCATACGAGGCAGCGTGGGCTTTGTTGAATCCGTATCCTTGGAAAGGCACGAAGAGGTCCCAAAGTTTTTCGGCTTCATCTTTTGTCATGCCGGAAGTCTTTTGACAGCCTTCGACGAAGATCTCGTGCTGTTTGGCCATCTCCTCTGGGATCTTTTTGCCGATGGCTTTTCTAAACTTGTCGACTGATTCCCAAGTGTAACCGGCTATTTCGAGAGCTGTAAACAAAACATCATCCTGATAGACCAAGATGCCATATGATTTGTCTAGATATTTTTCCATCTTGGGATGGTAATACTCGACCTTTTTCTTGCCGTTTTTGCGATCAATGTACTCGGGAATATTGGCCATGGGGCCTGGTCTAAAGATGGCCACCATGTTCATAAGATCTTCGACACGATTTGGTTTGAGCTCTTTGAGCCATTTGGTCATGCCGCTGCCGCCTAGCTGGAAAGTCCCCATAGTTTCGCCTCTCGCTAACATGGCAAAAGTTTTTTTATCGTCTATGGGAATCTTACCCAAATCTATTTTAATACCTCGACTTTTTTCTATCAGGTCGCGGGCTGCTCCCAAAATAGACAAGTTTCTGATACCGAGTACGTCTACTTTTACTAAACCTACCCCACCATATTCATCTAGAAGCGAGTGCATTTCGTACTGAGTAATGACCTTGGTGCCGTTGGGCTCGTATTGGAGAGGAGTGTAATTGGTCATCAGATCTGGTGAGATGACGATGCCTGCGGCGTGAACTGAGATGTGACGAGAGTTGCCTTCTATTTCGCGAGCCAGATCCACAATCTGCTTTGAAACGGGATCGGTGTCGTAAATGACTTTAAATTCTGGCGACTCGTAGAGAGCACGATCGATGGTCATGGGAAAACCCTGGGCGCCTAGGGGAATGACTTTGGCGAGCCGATCACCCACTGCATATGGATGGCCAAGTACTCGGGTCATATCACGAACGGCGGCTCGGGCGAGCATTCTTCCAAAAGTGCAGATCTGGGCTACGTTTTCGGCCCCATATTTTTGACTAATATAGCCGATCAGCTCTTCACGGCGATCGTCGGCAATGTCTAGATCGATATCCGGAGAGGTGGGTCGAAAGGGATTTAGAAACCGCTCAAAAGGCAGGAGATACTTTATGGGGTCGACGGTGGTGATGCCCAAGATGTAAGACACGATAGAGCCGGCGGCGGAACCTCGGGTGTTGATGATAATTCCCTGATCTGTGCACCAGTTTGCGAGATCGGACATGAGGAGAAAATAGGTGGCGAGGTTTTTTTTGATAATTACTTCTAATTCATAACTTGTACGTTTTTTTATCTCTTCTGTTTGGATTTCGTAACGATTTGATATTTTTTCGTAAACTTGTTCTGTTAGATAGTCGCTTGGATCTTTGGCATCTGGGACTACTACTTTGGGAAAAATTGATTTACCCAACTCGAGCTGAAGATCACACATGTCTGCAATCTTTTGAGTGTTGGAGATAGCATCGGGGAAGTCCATGAAGATATTTTTCATCTCTTCGCCGCTTCTTAGGAAAAAGGTCGGAGTGTCTATGTAGCGGATGCGCTCGACATCGGAGACGTTTTTTCCGGTACTGATACAGACCAGGGCATCTTGGGCAGTGGCGTCTGTCTGATTGATGTAATGAGCATCGTTGGTGGCGACTAAGGGCAGACCTAGCTCTCTACTGATCTTGACGATACCGTCCACCCAAATTTTTTCGGTCTTGACCATATCTTGCAGCTTGGAGAGGACCTTGGGCTGATTTTTGACACTATCAAAATAGTCCTGGTAAAAATGCCTTTGGATCTCCAGATAATAGTTTTCCGGGCCAAACAGATCTGCGTACCATTCCACGGCTTTTTTGGCCTCTTCGTAATTGCCACCCATAAGCAGCTGGCCCACTTCGCCTTTGGGACAGGTAGATGTGGCGATCAATCCTTTTGAATATTTTTTTAGCGTTTCTTTGTCAAAACGGGGACGATAATAAAAGCCCTCGAGCTGGGCTATAGATGACAATTTCATGAGGTTTTTGTAACCTTCGTGATTTTTGGCGAGAAGTAGTAAATGATTGTTTTCCCCCTTGCCGGACTTATCATGCAAATCCCGATTTACGATATAGCCCTCCATACCAATGAGCGGCTTGACCCCTTCCTTGGTGCATTCTTTGTAAAACTCGATCGCTCCATACATGACGCCGTGGTCGGTGAGGGCCAGAGAATTCATCTCGTATTCACGGGCTTTTTTGACCATTTTTTTGATCTTGGAAAGGCCGTCGAGAAGAGAGTACTCGGAGTGGACGTGAAGATGGACGAAGTCGGCAGACATATTTTTTATGTTCTCAGTCGATCAACGACTGTTTCATTCATAATGATATATTAAACTCGAATGTTTAACAACGAGCAACTCACCAAGATATCTGACTTGTTTATGGATATCGCCAAGAGTTTGTTTGCCGCTGGGCTTCTGGTTCCGGCTGTAATATCTGACGCTGAAGTAGTCTTTTTGTTTAGGTGCTTTTCCTCTGGTGCGGTCTTTTTCGGTCTTTCACTTTGGACATTGCAGTTGAAGAAACGTGATACAATTTAGACATGTATACAGTTGTAGAAATATTGAATAGTGGAATTACTTTTCTGCTTTTGTTGGGAGTGGGTTTTGCAGTGATACTTTCTCATCAGTATCGGAATCGGGACAACGGTAAAAAGAGGCATAAGTAACTAAGAGATCAGATCAGTAATAATTTTTTGAGCCGCGAGGATATCAATATTTCCTAATTCTTTTTTTACCTGGCCGACCAGGAAACCGATGACTTGGGTTTTGCCCGATTTGATGTCTGCGACTGCTTTGGGATTGGCATCCACAATTCTTTGGGCGACAGTGCGAATCTGATCACCTGTTATTGAGGAGTCAGCTACTTGGACCGATCGCTTGTTGACCAGAGAATTGGCTGTGGCAAGCGTGGGACTTTGCATAAAAGATGCCAGCATAGTTTCGTCTGCAGAAATGACTTTGACATAGTTGTCTGGCAGATTGTATTTGGTCGTCAGATCAGCCCTAATTTGGGCTGGGAGAGCAGGTAACTGCGAGCGCCATTTTGCGATCTGCTCGGCGGTAAATTCTAGAGGGGGAATATCGGGTTCTGGGAAATATCTGTAATCTTGGGCGTCTTCCTTGCTTCTTTGTAGCACAGTCTCCCCTTTGGCTTCACTGAATCCTCTGGTCTCCTGATCTGGAGTCAGACCTGACTCGAGTAATTTGATCTGACGGGCGACTTCGAACTCGATGGCTTTTTTTATAAATCTAAAGGAATTGACATTTTTTACCTCCACTCGGTAATCGGGCAGCGGATCCCCTTCTTTTTTTACTGAAATGTTGGCTTCGAGGCGCATGGAGCCCTTTTCCATGTCTGCAGTCGAGATACCCAGAGTCCTTATAATCTGCTGGACTTCTTTTAAGAACTCGGTCCCAGTATCGGGGTTATCAAAATCGGGCTCGGTAACTATCTCTACTAAGGGAACTCCACTACGATTAAAATCGATGAGAGTGACGTTTCTGGATCCTTCACTGTCGTTCAGGATGACATGAGACAACTTGCCGGTGTCTTCCTCCATGTGGACTCTTCGAATGCGAATTCGCTTACCTGATGGCAAGTCGAGAAAACCACCAAAACAAAATGGGAGATCGTACTGACTGATCTGATAACCTTTGGGCAGATCTGGATAAAAATAGTTTTTGCGGTCAAACTTCGAGAACAAATTTATCTCACAATTTAGAGCCAGTCCCAGCTGGATACACCACTCTATGGCTTTTTGATTTGGAACAGGAAGCGCTCCGGGAAGACCTAGGCACACGGGACAAGTCTGACTGTTGGGAGGTCTACCAAAATGCTCTGCTGGACAACCACAAAACATCTTGGACTTAGTCCCCAACTCTACGTGGACCTCAAATCCTAATACCGTGCACCAAGACATGGTCGCTCCTT
This sequence comes from uncultured Gammaproteobacteria bacterium, assembly GCA_964356705.1. Lineage (GTDB taxonomy): Bacteria > Patescibacteriota > Microgenomatia > CAZETR01 > Amesbacteraceae > CAYHIN01. Next base: position 2,157 of record CAYHIN010000025.1, on the reverse strand, counting down.
TTGTATATGAAATAACACATAGATAGCAATAGTACAGCGAGGGTCACAAACAAGCCAGAGATGCCAATGGCATCGGTGATAGCCGCCGAGATTATGAGCGGCACTGAAGTCGCACCTATCAGTAAGAACGATAGAGAGCTGTAGACTCGGCCTCTAAACCAGGAAGGGGTATGCTCCTGAAGCAAGGTCTGGGCCGGAACCATGACGCCGGCTATAGATATGCCCAGACCCACGGCCACGGCGATAGAGAGTGGAAGGCGAAGAGCTTCGGTATAGCGAAGACCAGCCATAGCCAGAAGACACAGGCCGCCCATGAACAAACTGTTTTGAATCACGATCTTTTTTCTGGTCTTTTTGAGAATCTTGTGCAAATAATAAGTGAGTAAAAATGCTCCAGCTGCTCCGGGAACGACCAGGGTAATACTAGCGTGATTTATGGACATGCCCAAGATATTTTTGGTGTAGGAGGGGAGATTGGTGGCGATAATGGTAATAAATACCTGGGTAAAGACAATAAGAAGGAGGGGGAACATGACGACAGGATGGCCCCTGACAAAAGCAAAACCTTCTTTGAAATCGTCCCAGAATCTCCCGAGATTTTTTTCTTCATCTACACTTTCTTTGCGTGAATCTTTTGGCAGGATATAGACGGCCAGAGTGGCCAGAAGAAGCATGACGGTCGAGATGATGGTCGTGACGTCCCGACTAAAGATAGAGAGCAAAATACCCCCAAGGCCAAACCCGACCAAAAAAGAAGCTTGCTGGGTCATCAAAAATAAGCCGTTGGCAGATGGGAGCAATTCTTTGCCTACTATCTTTGGGAGGGACGCTTGCTGGCTGGGAAGATACAGCTGGTCGAGAGCCGAGTAGATAAAGACAAGGGCGTAGAGAATAAAGACTTTGCCGTCTGGGACAAATAAATATAGTGAAACGGTGATAGCTTGCAAAAAATTGGTGGCGATCATCATTTTTCTCCGACTAAACGCGTCGACGATGCTGCCGGAAAATGGGGCAAAAAATAGGGCTGGGAGGGAATAAGCGACCCAGAGAAGGGAGACTGCAATCGATGAACTCGTCTGCTCAAAAATAGTACTGAGAATAGAAAAATTCACCAGATTGATGGTCAGCTGGGACAACAACTGAGAACTCCAGAGGAGCTTGAAGTTTTTGTGAGCGAGTAATTTTTTAAAGGGATGGTTCATAGGTGTGCCAGGCTGTGGCCTGTTGATAAACATTGGCGACTTCTAACAATAACTTTTCTTGGAATGCCGGGGCAATCACCTGAAGTCCTACTGGGAACTTCTTGTCTAAAATATCGATGGGCATTGAAATGGCTGGTAGTCCTGCAAGATTTACGGGAACAGTGAGCACATCTTCTAGGTAAAGAGGCAGAGGATCGGAAACTTTTTGACCAATCTTGAAAGGCAGATGGGGCATAACAGGGGCCATGATCAAATCAACTTTTAAAAACGCTTGTTTAAAATCCTCGATGATAAGAGTGCGAATCTTTTGAGCAGTATTGTAATACGCATCGTAATAGCCTGATGAGAGAGTGTATGTTCCCAAAATAATTCTCCTTTTGGCTTCAGATCCAAACGTCTTTCGGTCATTCCCGAAACGAATACCGTCGTATCTGGCCAAATTTGATGACACTTCTGCAGGCTGAATAATATAATAAGCGGCGAGAGCATGAGGAGTGTTGGGTAAAGAGATATCGACGACGGTTGCGCCTAAAGTTTTTTCTAACTCGACTAGAGTTTTTTCTACAGAAGTCTCAACTTCTGCGTCCATTCCATCGGTCATTTTTGAACCGCGTGTCATATACTCCCTGGGAATACCAATCTTGAGACCTTTTAAATCTGTTCTTTTGAAATCCGAGTAATTATCTAGTGGCAGTTTTGAGCTCGTGACATCGTGAGAATCAAATCCTGCAGTGACTGATAAGACTCTGGCATTGTCTGTGGCAAAGCGAGTGAAGTGGCCTACCGAATCAAGTGATGAGGCCATGGCAATGACACCATACCGACTGACTCGACTGTATGTAGGCTTGAGGCCAAGTACTGAGCAGAAACTAGCAGGACATCGAATAGAACCACCAGTGTCCGTCCCGCCCGAAACCATAGCCCGGGCTGCGGCAATTGCTGCTGCCGATCCACT
>CAYHIN010000024.1:2470-12027 GCA_964356705.1 uncultured Gammaproteobacteria bacterium | reverse complement strand
GTCTCAAAAATCGGTGGCTGTGGGTGTAAAAGCAGTAAGGGCTGACGAAAATCTATCTATTGAAGTGGGAAGAGGTATCCTGGGACAGGCAGTAGATGTGTTGGGTAAGAGCTTGATTGGCCAGAAGTATGCTACAGATCGAAGAATGGCTCTGGATACGCTGCCTTTGGGAATTGTGAGCCGCAAGAAAGTGGATAAACCACTGTATACCGGCTTGATACTCACCGACCTAATGGTGCCGCTTGGGAAAGGTCAAAGAGAGCTGGTGATCGGTGATAGAAAAACCGGGAAGAGCTATTTTTTGATGCAGGCAATACTAGCTCAGGTGGAAGCGGGCTCGGTATGTATCTACGCGGCTATTGGAAAAAAACGGGCCGAGATCATGCGAACCGTGGACTTTTTTATGGAAAAAAAAGTGATGGACAAGGTTGTGGTGGTAGCTGCGTCGTCTCAAGACGGGGCGGGGGAGATATTTTTGTGTCCGTATACGGCGATGGCAATTGCCGAGTATTTTCGAGATCTGGGACAGGATGTCTTGGTGGTTTTGGATGATATGTCTGTGCATGCGAAGTTTTATAGACAGCTGTCTTTAATCTCAAAAAAATTTCCAGGGAGGGATTCTTATCCTGGAGACATATTTCATATTCACTCAAAACTTTTGGAAAGGGCAGGAAATTTTGTAGTGGCGAATGGCCGTGAAGCATCGATTACATGTTTGCCGGCGGTGGAAACGGTCCAGGGGGATATTACCGGGTATATACCTACTAATCTAATGTCGATGACTGATGGTCATATTTATGTGGATAGCGAATTGTTTTTTAAGGGGAGAAGACCGGCAGTAAATCCTTTTGTGTCAGTGACTCGTGTTGGATATCAGACTCAATCGAAGTTGAGGAGAGATGCTAGTAGATCGTTGTATGAGCTGTTGAATAACTATGAAAAGACCCAGAGTTTTTTGCGGTTTGGAGCAGAACTCGGGGAAAACTCACGACAGGTCTTGGCTCTGGGAGATAAGGTGCTGAAATTTTTTGACCAACCTTATTATCTGGTCGTGCCGGAAAAGCTGCAGATTTGGTTGCTCGCTGGGCTCATGTCAGGGGTGTGGGACGGAGTAGGGACCGACAAGTGGACTGAAAATTATTTGACTCGTGCAAAAACTCGGGAAACCATTGATGGCTTGGTGACAGGTGCTGACAATATGGAGAAGATATATGTTAGCTTGCGTCCGGTGTGGGAGGGGCTGATATGAATAATAACAAACAGATGCGAGTGGAAAAGGAGTCTTTGTACAATCTAAAATCACTGATTGATGTGTATGAAGAAGTGGCAGCCACTCGGATGCAAAAAGTACGTGAAGCAGTCCTGAGCTCGAGACAGTTTTTGGAGAGTCTCCTGGTCGTTTTTCAGAAAGTCAAAGCAGCCTATAAAATAGCGGATCCGATGGCGGGAACACTGGTGCGGAATGGGAAGACTGTGGCGGTATTTGTATCGGCGAATGCGGGTTTGTACGGTGAAATAGTAAATAAGACCTTTGAGCTGTTTGTAAAGCGGGTTCAAGAGGACCCTGGGGTGAGTGTAGTGGTTTTGGGCAAGCTGGGAGTAAAAATGATGGCTGAGAGGATTCCTAATGTGTTGTACAACTATTATGACTTTAGTGATGAAGGAGTGGATATGGATAGTTTTGATATCATTATGCGATATTTGATACAGTTTGAGAAACTGGTTGTGTTTCACGGACAATTTCGATCGACAGCGGATCAAGTACCCGTGGCTACCGGAGTGTCAGGGGATGCAATCCAGGTGTCCGAGGAGATAAAAGCCGAGGCGACAAAAAATCTGTACATATTTGAACCCTCGGTCAAGGATATTGTGCGAGTGTTTGAGGGGGAGATATTGGCTTCGATTTTTGAACAAACATTGCATGAGTCTCAGCTGTCAAAATTTGCATCGCGAATGTTGTCTCTGGACCGAGCGATGGATAATATCGATAAGAGATTGGTGAATGTAAATATGCAAGAGTTGAGATTTAAACATAAACAAAAAAACGCTAGACAGATGGCGACTATATCTGGGTTATCTTTGTGGAATAAATAAAGATGTCAAAAAATACTGGAAAAATAGTCGGAATCAGAGGACACATTGTCCGAGTCCAATTTGATTTTGGACAACCCAAAATACACCAGATATTGTCGGGGCGAGATGACGGGCAAATCAAGATGAAAGTGCACTCCTCTTCGGGTAAAAATACCTATTATTGTTTGTTGTTGTCAGATTCGGAAAAGATAAGACGAGGGATGGAAGTTATAAATACGGGAGAGATGATGAGTATGCCAGTGGGTGATGCCATGTTGGGTCGAGTCGTGGACGTATTTGGTAATCCAGTAGATGGGGGAGGCGGGATAAAGACGGATGTAAATCGAGAAGTGTTTTTGGCGGCTCCGGCTTATTCTGAAGTATCTACGCATGAAGAAGTGTGGGAAACGGGGATAAAAGTAGTGGATATGTTTGCACCGCTTCTTAAGGGAGGTAAGATGGGACTCTTTGGAGGGGCGGGGGTCGGTAAGACTCTACTTTTGTCCGAGATCATGCGAAATGTTTCTTCTACTAAACCCGGGAATGCGGCTATCTTTGCGGGAGTGGGTGAACGAACTCGAGAAGGGCAAGAGCTGCACGAAGAACTAAAGAGTCGAGGTATTTTGCCATCTGTGTCTTTGGTGTTTGGACCTATGGGTGAGAATGCGGCTGTTCGGTTTTTGACTGGGATGTCCGGGGTGACATTGGCTGAGTATTTTCGCGACAAAAAAAGAGATGTACTGTTTTTGATCGACAATGTTTTTCGACTAGCACAGGCTGGTAATGAGCTGGCTACGCTTATGAATACGATTCCATCTGAAGATGGATATCAAGCGACCCTACCTTCTGAGATGGCGGCTTTTCATGAGAGGCTCGTGTCTACGACCGATGGCGTGATTTCGGCGATTGAGGCCATCTATGTGCCGTCTGACGATTTACTAGACCAGGGAGTACAATCGATTTTTCCTTACCTGGACTCGGTGGTGACTCTGTCCAGGCAAGTCTATCAAGATGGGAGACTGCCGGCGGTCGATATCATGATGTGTAGCTCGTCGGCTTTGAATGTGCGAGTAGTAGGTGACCTGCACTATCAAACTGTGGTACAGGCCCAGATCATGCTCAAAAAAGCCGAGGGGCTGGAGCGGATGGTGGCCCTGGTTGGTGAATCCGAACTCTCACCTGAGAATCAGCTGTTGTGGAAGAGAGTCAAGAAACTGCGAAATTTTATGACCCAGAGCTTTCATGTGGCGGCCGAGCAGACGGGGAGGCCGGGGGTGTTTGTAGCGTTAAAAGATACAGTTGTGGGAGTGTCTGATATTATTTCGGGCAAATTTGATCAGGTGCCAGAAGAAAAGTTTTTATATATAGGTACGACTGCAAATATTGCCCATGCCTAAGCTGGCTTCGACAATCCAAATAGTGGTCAAATCACGGACCGGAGTGGTGTATTCCGGGGATGTAGCCGCGGTATCGTCTCTAAATAAGATTGGGCCTTTTGATATCTTGCCATATCACGCCAATTTTGTGTCCATGATTGCCAAAAAGCTGACGATTCATAAGACAGATGGAAAAAAAGAGGAGTTGGCTCTGGACCGCGGAGTATTGACTGTGGAGAACAACAAAGTCGAGGTGTATTTGGGAGTGGGGAAGGTGGTGTGATACAATATGTCTACAATTCGAAAAGCGTTTGACCTTGTTCGCAGCAAGGAAGCTGACAGAGGAAATTCTGTACGGTAAGCTCCGTGATAGCTTCAAAAGAAGCTGATACGCTAAAGCGTAATAGCTTTTACGAGAGAAATCTCGAACAGTTTCGTCAAGGTTATACGACTGTTTTTTCGTAGATTTCTAAAATAGGGTGGTACCGTGACGCAAGTCACCCCTTGAAATAGAGGAGGTGATTTATATGAAAGAATGGCAAGAAAAAATAATTTCTAAAAATGGCAATGTTGCGTTTGGTTTTGATGACCAAGGGAACATGGTTGTAATTGATCCAGATGCCAATGTGGATCTAGTCCCTATTGAGGCGGAAATTGCTGCAAGGGAGTTCTTAGATACTCATCCTAAAGCACCTAGAAAGTCGCTTACCCATCTAGCTAATGGGAAGAAAAACTTTTAGAATCACACCATGAGCTTACATTTGCCTAATAACTTTGAACCACAGGTTCTTGTAAAAGAGGACTATATTGCGCGGAAGCTGGCAGCGCGGGACGTAGACCTTGATTACGAGGCTGTGATGTCCAGCATTGACATTATAAAGGCTACTAGAGGTGGTAAATGGCCCGAGGCTGATCTGACAAAAGAGGATGATCTCATAGATTTATCGTGGCACCAGAGGGAGTTTGAATTTAACAGCTCATTTGCATTTACTGTTATGAACAAGGATGAGACTAAGTGCCTGGGTTGCATTTATTTTTACCCACCTCGGAATGAAAAATCTGACTCTGATGTCAGTATCTCTTGGTGGGTGACCCAAGAAATGTACGACAAAGGATTTTATGAAGTCTTATCGAAGGATGTAAAAGAGTGGGTAGAAACCAAATGGCCATTTAAAGAAGTGTTTTGGGCGAATAAGCAGTTACCTAAGGAGATTTTTGGATGAAGAAACCAGAGAAGACTGTTTACGCATTTATTGATAGTCAGAATTTGAACTTAGGGGTGAGAGACCAGGGGTGGAAGCTGGATTTCGCCAAGCTTCGAGTGTATTTAAAGGATAAATACAAGGTGGAAAAGGCGTTGTTGTTTATTGGTTTTGTGGCTGGAAACGAAGTTCTTTACAAGCATTTACAAGAGTCAGGGTATGTCTTAATTATTAAGCCCACATTGAGTGCGTATGTGAATGGAAAGGCAGTGGTAAAGGGAAATGTAGACGCTGAGTTGGTCTTGCACTCTATGATCGAGTATCCGAATTATGATAAGGCAATAATTATTTCAGGAGATGGGGATTTTAGATGCTTGGTAGAGTATTTAAAGGGTAAAGAGAAGCTGGGTAGACTATTGATACCAAATAGGAGAAAATACTCGAGGTTGTTGGGTGAATTTAGAGAAGAGATGGATTTTATTGAACAAAATCTTAAAAATAAACTTGAAAGGCTTTAAAAGGGGTGTCGCTTTGAGCACGGGACTCAAAGTCTTTTCCCCTTCGTGATACTTTTATGATAGCAAAAACCCAAGAAAAGTCAATCGTTTTGAGGCTAAAAGAGACAGTGGCTAAAGCCGCTGGAGTTGAAGTCGAGATAGTTAAACTGGAGCACCCAGAAGTAGAAGAGTATGGGGATTATTCCACAAATATCGCTTTGCAGGCGTTCAAGTTAATACAGTCAAATATACAAGGAATTAAATTACATAAAATTGCAGTCAAAGCAGCAACGGCACGTGAGTTTGCTGAAAAAATTGCTCAATTTATCAGTCAGGATGCATTGATTGCCAAAGTGGAAGTGGCAGGACCAGGATTCATCAATATATGGCTCCAAAGTGAGTATCTTGTCAGTGAGATAAGTAGAGTGATAGCCCAGGCGCAAGACTATGGAAAAGTATTAGCAGAGTCACCTAGGCGAGTGATGGTCGAGTACGCGCATCCCAATACACACAAGGAAATGCATATCGGACACATGAGAACCTTGATAACTGGGGAGTCAGTCGCCCGAATACTGAAATTTGTGGGAAATAAAGTATTTCGGGCTAACTATCAGGGAGATATCGGACCCCACGTGGCCAAATCTATCTGGGGGACACATAAGATAATGGAAGAAAGAGGAATCAGTTGGGACAGTGCCGAACAACTGACTCTGGCTGGAAAAGCCCATCTGCTGGGAGAAGGATACGTCCGGGGAAACAAAGACTATGAAGATAATAAAAGTGAGATGGACGACATAAACAAGCAGTTATATAAGAAAGAAGGTGAGGTCTGGCCAGTGTATGAGAGAACCAGACGATGGAGTTTGGAATACTATGATATGTTTTATGATCGATTTGGAACCAAATTCGATCGTTGTTTCTATGAAAGCGAGATGGCAGAAAAGGGTATAAAGCTGGTAGAAGACCATTTGGGGACAATATTTACCAAAAGTCAGGGAGCATTGATTTTTGAGGGAGAGAACTATGGATTACATACTCGGGTATTTGTGACGGCAGATGGCAATCCGACTTATGAGGGCAAAGAACTGGCAAATGCGATGACGGAAAGAGAAGCGTTTGATTTTGATCAAAAGATCCATGTGGTGGCCAATGAGCAAGAGGGATACTTCAAAGTGGTAATCAAAGCCCTGGAACTTATTGATCCGACACTTGTTGGTAAGCAAATGCATCTGTCGATGGGGATGGTAAATCTGGTGGGACGAAAGATATCGTCACGGACGGGTGAGATTATCACCGTCGACGACTTGCTAGACACGGTAAAAGAAGAACTCAAAGCTTTGATGAAAGAGGGTGGGGAGGAGGCGCTGGAACAAGTGACGATAGGGGCGGTGAAGTATTCAGTGCTGAAAAATCATCCTTCGGTGAACACGGCTTTTGACATAAATCAGTCGATAAATATTCATGGAAACTCTGGGCCGTATCTACAGTACACACATGCCAGGATTGTGAGTGTGACAAAAACCACAGTAGCTACAGAGTTGGACACTGACTACAGGATGAATAGTGAGGAAGAGAAAGTGGCCAAAATGATATACAAATTTGGCGAAGTGGTAGAGGAGTCTGCTAGCAGACTAGCACCGAACCTGCTATGTAACTACCTATACGAATTAGCCCAGAGATTCAATGCTTTTTATAATGCCCACTCTATACTCAAGGCTGAGACTCCTGAACAGGTAAATTTCCGACTAAATCTGGCTCGAGCGACTGGAATAATTTTGAAAAACGGTTTGGAACTATTGGGTATTTCAGCTCCGGAGAAGATGTAGTAACATCGTGTCATCCTGAACGAAGTGAAGGATCTAGCTGGATTCTTCGTTGCGACTCAGAATGACAAATTTATGAGTAGTTTTGATTTTTATAGACTGCCAAATGGAGTGAGAGTGATGCTGGTGCCTATGGCAGGCGTCGAAAGTGTGGCTGTGGGTGTGTACATGGGAGTAGGAGCTCGGTATGAGACCGAGAATATAAATGGCATAAGTCACTTTTTGGAACACATGGTGTTTAAGGGCACGGCCAAATTTCCTACCCACTCTGACACTAGCTATCTGGAAGGACTAGGGGCGATCCAAAATGCTTGGACCGATGTGGATGCCACTGCCTACTGGTGCAAGATACCGGCTAACAGATGGAAAGAGGGACTGGAAGTAGTCAAGGAACTGGCTTTGTACCCCACGTTTCCTGAGGCTGATCTAGAAATAGAACGAGGAACAATCCTGGAAGAGATAAATAGGAGTGCAGATAAACCAGAAGTAATAGTGGGTGAGGAGCTGTTTAGGCTGATGTTTGCAGGCAATACTTTGGAGCGGACGATCTTGGGTAAACCTGAGGTGATAAAGGCCGTGACGAGACAGGATTTTGTGGACTATCACGCCAAACACTACTTATCAGGTAACGCTTTGGTGGTCCTGGCTGGCAAGATAGATATAGAGGGGACTAAGCAGCAAATCATAAGTTGGTTTGGAGATCTGCCCGAAGCGAATAAGACAGGCTTTGATATGTATAGAGATACTCAGACACAGTCTGAGGTGACGATATTTAATAAAGATCTGTCAAACCAAGCCCACATTGAGCTGGCAGTCCGTGGACTGACATTGGATGATCCGAGGCGATTTGCTCTGGCGATCCTGACCTCGTACTTGGGGGAAGGACTGTCTTCACGACTATTTGTGGAGCTGCGAGAGAAGAGAGGGTTGTGCTACGCGGTGCGGGCTGCGGAACAGAAGATGAAGGATACGGGAGTGTGGTCGGTGTACGCGGGAGTGGCGCTATCGAAGCTGGATGAGGCGGTCAAGGCGATCCTTGTTGAGATGACTAGACTCAAAGAAGTGAAGCTAACAGAAGCAGAACTTTTGGCCTCGAAAGAGAAGCTGAGAGGGCCGTTTTTGTTTTCATCTGAAAACCCAATCAATCAGATGGAATATTTTGCCAGACAAGCTCTGGAGAGACCGGAGGAGATCCTGTCCTACCAGCAGGTGATAGATAAATTGATGGCAGTAACCGCCGAAGAGATACAAAATGTTGCACAAAGTATCTTTGTGACTCAGAAACTAAACCTGGCTGTGGTAGGACCTTTGGAGCCGGGTCGAAAGGAAGAACTCCACAAGTTGCTACAAGTCTGAGTAATTTTATAGTAAAATAGCTTCATGAAGGGATTGGAATTTCCGGTAATTGGTACGAAAAAGCCTGGTTTTGATGAGGTGTTCAATTTGTCTGACCGGGATAGTAGGGCTAAATACTTTGAAGCAAAGGCTGGTCCTGAAATTGAAAAAATTAAGCAGTATTTGAAATCAGGGACATTCATGGCTTATATGGTGGGCAAAAAAGGATCAGGAAAGGGTACATATTCGGGAATGATAGCTGATATATTTGGACGCGATAAGATAGCTTTTGTTGGGGTTGGAGACCTTATTCGAGAAGTTCACTCAGGTTGGGATGAGTTTGTAAAAACTGATGAGTATGCGGAGTTGAAGAAGAATTATCGAGGCTATATCAGCTTTGATGAGGCGGTAGATAGACTGCATGGTAGAAATACAACGAGTTTGCTACCAACTGAATTTATTTTAGCCTTATTGAAGGTTCGTCTAAAGAGATATTCAGGCAAGGCGATCTTTTTGGACGGTCTGCCTCGCGATCTGGATCAAGTGTCTTACTCACTCTTTTTTAGAGAATTGACTAACTTGAGAGACGATCCTGATATGTTTGTAATGATCGACATTCCATTGTCAGTGATAGAAGAGAGAATCAAATCGAGGGTAGTTTGTCCCAAATGCAAAACTTCTAGAAGTATGACTATGGTAACTAAGGATATAGATTATGAGGATGGCAAGTTCTACTTATTGTGCGACAATCCTGAATGTAATAAGGCCAGAATGCTGACCAAAGAGGGTGATGAGTTGGGAATTGAGCCTATTAGAGGAAGATTGGAGAAAGACGAAGAGATTTTGAAGAAAGTATTTGCTCTTCACGGAGTTCCTAAGATATTTGCTCGTAATCATGTCCCCGTGGCTGAAGCTGAGGCTAATTTTGACGAATATGAAATTACGCCTGAGTTTGTATTGAGTTGGGATGGAAAGAAAGTGAATGTGACCGAGAAGCCGTGGGTAATCAAGGATGATAATGGAACTGATTGTCATAGTTTGCTTGCTCCTCCGGTCACAGTATCCCTCATAAAACAGCTGGCAGAGATCTTGTAGTATTTTGGTCTGAATGAGTATTTTGTAAATATTTTTCGGTGCAAAGATGTTTATTTAACATGGATTTAGCTTCATATTGGCCTGTAATAAGTGAGTAAATAAAGTAAAGAGTATTGGATAATAAATGTGTACGATATAGTATTTTGGTCATTGACG
>CAYHIN010000024.1:0-2370 GCA_964356705.1 uncultured Gammaproteobacteria bacterium | reverse complement strand
AAACACTAAAGAGTTTGTTTGCCACAATTGGTAACTTCGTCGCGGTGGGTGGAGAGTTTGTTTAGTTAGCCGTCTTGAGTTGTGTTTCCGTCAGGTAGCGTATCGAAAGGGATGGCTGTTGGTGTGGCTTCTGGTCCGATAGTGACGAGTAATGTACCCCCCGTGGTATCTGTAATTGTTATGGTTTCGGGTCCACACGGGAGAAGGACAGGAGTCTGATCGTTTGGCTTTAGTGTAAGGATTTCCAATTGTCCCTCTGGATTTCTCGCAAACACCATGTAGTTGGCTGAGCCAATGGCCAACACGATATCGCCTGCATCTGTATGAATGACAACGAATTGGCAATAATTGTCAACCGTAGGCATGTCGGTGGTAAATTCGGTTGGGACGACCCCTTCACCGTTTGTGGGGTACACCGAACCATTGCAGGGATAATGGGGTATTCGTGGTTCTGTTTCTTTGGCATGAGATTGCGGTGGTTGGCAGGCTGCTAATATAAATCCTGCAATTATGGCTGTGTGGGTTAATTGTCTGAGCATGGGGGGATTATACGCTTCTGTCAAATGGGGTAAAATAGCTTTGATGACCTCGTAGCTCAATGGACAGAGCAAAGGTTTCCTAAACCTTCGATACAGGTTCGATTCCTGTCGAGGTCACACCTGCTTTCTGGCGAATAATGTATCATATTGGTCGTATAGGACGCATATGACAGATAATCAGATTATCTTGCCGCATGGAGGATACAGAAAACTTATGTCATATCAGATGGCTACTGTAGTACATGACTATACGCATGAATTTGTGCTGAGATACATAGATTCTAAGTCTAGAACTAGAGATCAAATGGAGCAGGCGGCTAGGTCGGGAAAGCAGAATATAGTGGAAGGAACTATGGCTTCCGGAACGTCTAAAAAGACGGAAATAAAACTACTTGGCGTGGCTAGGGCGAGCTTTGAGGAGCTACTCATAGACTATGAAGATTTTTTGAGACAAAGCCATATAGCTATATGGGGAAAGTATCATCCGGAAGTAGCGAAGATTAGAAAATTGGGTTATATGACCGATAAGTCGTATATGACATATATGGCATATATGGGAGCCGGGGAGAGTGCTGCAAATTGTGCACTGTGTATAGTACACCAGACAAACTACCTACTGGATCAGCAGTTGAGAAAGATAGAGAAAGAGTTTTTGGAGAATGGAGGACTTACGGAGAGGATGTATAACGCGAGGAATAAGAATAGGACTACCAAATAAGACATATAGGACTTACATGTCATATAATTCAAAGCTACGGGGTGTGGTGAATCGGTATCACGCTGCGTTCGGGACGCAGAAACAGAGAGTTCAATTCTCTCCACCCCGACCATGATAAAAAAATATGGTCAATTAGATTCTGGTGATATGGCTGGACAAATAGCCAGAGAGAGAGGGCCATAAGATATATAGATATGGGAAGGGTATTGGAGAGAAATTCGGCCAAGGTTCCATCTGAGCAACAGGATGATATTTTAGATTTGGCGCGAGCACATTCGTTTGTGGCAGCTGTTTTACTGAAAGAGCGTTTGTCGCCGTTTGAGTATTTGGAATATGTGAAAAGAGTAGAAATGGAGGGTAAGTCTGTGGTGTATAAGAAGCACGATGATTAGTAGTACAGTTGGGTTCTATTTCAAGCTCACGGCGTGGAGTTGGGGACCGTTTTCGGCGGGGGTCTGTGAGGGGTTGGGAGTAAGAGACAGGTTGGCCAAGATCAAAAGCTGTCTTCCTGATGAGTAAGGAGCCGCAAAGCCGCCTTCGAGCGGGCCTGAGTAGATGATAGTCTCGTTTTGGTTGTCATATTCTTTGACTGTGACCAGAGTGCCGTCGACTCTGTATAGATGGGATGAAGTGGGGAACCAGGACCAGCCGGCGTTGACTGGATCCTTCGCGTTGCTCAGGATGACAGTAGCTTTAGTTTTTGGTTTGGGAGAGGGAGTGGGGACAGCGGTGGATCCCACAAAGAAATTGCGATCTTCTTCTAGATCATAGACATAGACGTGACCTGGGATGAGGAGCCGTTGCTCGGGTTGGTCATTTGAACCTAACAATGGTCTTTTGAGAGGAGCGGGAATGGAGGCGGAAGCGGTGGCGGTATAGATGATCTTGGTCTCTGACGGGGACCAGACAATTGAGGCGGCGGAGGTGGCCAACACCTCCTGGAGAGGAATGGGAAGGGTGGTGAGAAGTTGCTCCTGTTTGGTATCCAGACGTGTCTGCCAGCCGGTCAAGACCTCGGTGGGATTTAGAGATACATTTTGGGTTTGGGAAGAATTGACGTCTATTAGATAAGCTGAAGCGGAGGCCTGGGCCATGATCTGGCGGGAATCTGGA